>NZ_JAJSYW010000002.1:0-107012 GCF_036815005.1 Streptomyces sp. IBSBF 2435
GGTTTTCAGGGGCGCGGGGAACTGCGCGACACACCACGAAGGACCGTCGGGTGGCCGCCGGCAGGACGCGGCTGCAGCCCAGGGGCGCGGTGCGGGTCAGAAGGAGGAGAGGGTGCGCGGCCCGAGGTCGGTACGGGCGGGGGGCGGAGCCAGCCGCACGGTGGCCCCGAGGACAGTGAGCCCGTCGGGCGCGACGACCACCGGGTCGAGCGCCACCCCGACGACCTCGGGAAGATCATCCGCCAGCATCGACACCCGCAGGAGCAGCGCTTCGAGCGCCCCCGTATCGACCGGCTCGGCCCCGCGCCAGCCGAAGAGCAGCGGCGCCGCCTTGATGGAGCGGACCAGTTCCGCGACGTCCCGGTCGGTGGCCGGGACGAGCCGGTGCGCGATGTCCCCGAGCAGCTCGGAGGGCGGCCCGGCCAGCCCGAAGGACAGGACGGCCCCGGCCCCGGGATCCATCCCGGCGCGTACGACGGTGTCGACGCCGCGCGGCGCCATCGCCTGGACGACCGGCAGCAGCTCGGCCGGGCCGCCGAGGCGCGCGGTGAGTTCGTCGTAGGCCCGCCGCAGGTCGGCCTCGTCGGCGAGGTCGAGCCGTACGCCGCCGAGGTCGGCGCGGTGCCGCAGGTGGGGCGCGGTGGTCTTGAGGGCGACCGGGTAGCCGAGCGTCGCGGCGGCGGCGACGGCCGCGTCGGGACCGGGCGCGGGCAGCGCCCGGCGGACGGTGATGCCGTAGCGGCCGAGCAGCGCCGCCGCGTCCTGGTGGGACAGGGTGATCTCCGTCGGCGGTGAGCCGTCCGGCAGCAGCCGGCGTACGTCGTCGGCAGCCGCGGCCTCCTGGATGTCGTCGAACTCCGGCACCCGCCCCGGCTCCGCGGCGCCGGCCCGCCACGCGGCGTATCCGGCGGCCTCCGCGAGGGAGCGCACGGCCCGGTCGGGCGCGCGGTAGGCGGGAACGCGGGCGCCGGGTCCGCCGGGGGCGCCGAGCCGGTCGGCGAAGCCGTCGAGGGCGAGGTGGACCACGACAACGGGCTTGCCCCCGACCGCCGCCCGCCGCAGGGCGTCGGCGAGCTCGGGATCGTCCGCGGCCCCCTCGCCGGGACCTGGCCCGCCGGAAGGCCCGGGCTCCGGGCCCGGCTCGGCGGCGACCCCCAGGCCGGCGTCGGCGGCGAAGGCGGTCTCGGCGGACCCGGTGTCCGCCGGCTCCTCGGTGCCGACCCGGGGAATCGCGGTGACCACCACCGCGTCCGTGCCCGGGTCGGCGAGCGCGGCCCCGAGCGCGGCGGCGAAGTCGGCGGGCGCCGCCCCGGTGGTGAGGTCGAGCGGGGCGGCGGGGCGCAGGCCCGCGGTGAGGGCGGCGTCGTAGGTGAGCAGGCCGAGCGATTCGGAATTGCCCAGGATCGCGACCCTGTCGCCTGCGGGCAGCGGCTGGAGCGCGAGGAAGAGCCCGGCGTCGAGGAGTTCGGTGACGGTGTCGACCCGGATCACCCCGGCCTGCCGGAAGAGCGCGTTGACGGTGCTGTCGGGGATGCGGGTCACGGGCACGCTGTGCCCGGCGGGCACCGAGCCGCTGTGCAGCGCGCCCTTGACCACCACGACGGGCTTGGCCGCGGCGGTGCGGCGGGCGAGCCGGGTGAATTTGCGCGGGTTGCCGAAGGATTCGAGGTACATCAGCACCGCGTCGGTGTCCGGGTCGTCCCGCCAGAACTGCAGCAGGTCGTTGCCGGAGACGTCGGCGCGGTTGCCGGCCGAGACGAAGGTGGAGGGTCCCGCGCCCCGCCGGTGCAGCCCGGACAGCAGTGCGATGCCGATCGCCCCGGACTGGGTGAAAAGGCCGAGCCGCCCGTGGTGCGGCATGCCGGGCGAGAGCGAGGCGTTGAGCCGTACCGCGGGCGCGGTGTTGAGCACGCCGAAGGCGTTCGGCCCGATGACCCGCATCCCGTGGCTGCGGGCCTGCCGTACGAGGTCGCGCTGCCGCTCCCTGCCCTCGGGTCCGGTCTCGGAGTAGCCCGCCGCGATGACGACCAGGCCGCGTACTCCGGCCTCCCCGCAGTCGGCGACGGCCTGCGGCACCCACTGCGCGGGGACGGCGATCACCGCGAGGTCGACGCTCCCGCCGCTGTCGGTGATCTCCCGCACCGAGCGGTGTCCCGGTACGCCGTCGAGGTCGGTGCCGCCGGGCGGGAAGGAGTGGTTGACGGCGTAGAGGCGGCCGGTGAAGCCGCCGGCGACGATGTTGCGGAGCAGGGTGCGGCCGACCCCGCCGGGCCTGCGCCCGGTGCCGATCACGGCGACCGATTCGGGGCGCAGCAGCCGCTGCACGGACCGGGCCTCGGCCCGGTGCTCCCTGGACCGCATGACCTGCACGGACTCGGTGGTGGGCTCCAGGTCGAGATCGAGGTGGACGACGCCGTCGGCGAAGCTGCGCTGCTGGGTGTAGCCGGCGTCGGTGAAGACCTTGACCATCTTGCGGTTGGCGGGCAGGACTTCCGCGGTGAAGTGCAGGATGCCGCGCTCGCGGGCGACGGCCGCGATGTGTTCGAGCAGCGCGGAGGCCACCCCGCGGCCCTGGTGGGCGTCCTGGACCAGGAAGGCGACCTCGGCGCGGGTCCCGGTCCTGCCGGACGCCGACCGGCCGGCCTCGTCGGTGCGGTCGTAGCGGACGGTGGCGATGAACTCGTCCCCGATGGTGGCGGCCAGGCCGACCCGGTCGTCGTAGTCGTGGTGCGTGAAGCGGTGCACGTCCCGGTCGGACAGCCGCGGGTAGGGCGCGAAGAAGCGGTAGTACTTCGACTCGTCCGACACCTGTTCGTAGAAGTCGACGAGCCGTCCCGCGTCGTCGGGACCGATCGGCCGGATGTGGGCGGTGCCGCCGTCCCGCAGCACGACGTCGGCCTCCCAGTGCACGGGATAGGGCCGGCGCCCGGTGTCCTGCGGGTCGTGCTGGTCGCTCATGGCCCCCAGCGTATGCGGCGTGGCCATCTGGCGGCGGGCAGGCGCAGAGGGCAGTCTTGGTGAGCGCACCGGCGTGCCGACCGGCTCTCCGGCCGTGCAAAAATGGTCTAGACAACTTGGAAGACCTGACACACATTGAGGGGCAGCACCATGGTTGAGCGCCGCGTCAACGTCGGCTGGGCGGAAGGGCTGCACGCCCGGCCCGCGTCCATCTTCGTCCGCGCGGTGACCGCCGCGGGAGTGCCGGTGACCATCGCCAGGGCGGACGGCAGCCCGGTGAACGCCGCCTCCATGCTCGCGGTGCTCAGCCTGGGCGCACAGGGCGGCGAGGAGATCGTCCTGGCGTCGAACGCCGAGGACGCCCAGCAGGCGGCGACCGCGCTCGACCGGCTGGCGAAGCTGGTCGCCGAGGGCCTCGAAGAGCTTCCCGAGACCGTCTGACGGTTTTTCCGCAGGCCTTACCGCCGGCCGCCGCCGCGCGCATGCAGAATTCAGCGGGTCCCCGTAGTCCCTCCCGGATTGCGGGGTCCCGCTTTTCTGCAATTGCCGGCGGCGATACCGGTGCGGCAATTCACGACTCTTGTATACGGTGCGATTGTTAATTGCGGCGGCGCACTGCGTTTACGCGGTGTTTCAGGGTCCTCACCGCGGCCGCGTGTTCGACGTGGACGGCGGCGAGCCTGCGGGCCCGCTCGGCGTCACCGCGGGCGACCGCGTCCACTATCGCGGCGTGCTCCTCCCACGCCTCGACTGCCCGTCCCGAGCCGCCGTCGGCGTAGACCCAGGAGATCTTGTGCCGCAACTGGATCAGCAGCGCGGCCAGCGTCGGGCTGCCCGACGCCTGCGCCAGCGTCTCGTGGAACCAGCCGCTCAGCGACGGCAGATCGGACAACTGCCCCTGCACCGCCCGCTCCTGGCCCAGCCGGACAAGTCCGCGCAGCACCTTGAGGTGGGCGTCGGTCCGCCGCTGGGCGGCGCGTGCGGTGCCCAGCGGCTCCAGCAGGCCGCGGATCTCCAGCAGGTCGGCGGCCTCCTGCTCGGTGGGCTCCGCGACCGACGCGCCGGCGTGCTTGCGGGTGCGGACGAAGCCCTCGGACTCCAGGGTGCGCAGCGCCTCGCGCACCGGCACCCGCGAGACGCCGTAGCGCTGTGCGAGCAGTTCCTCGGTCAGCCGGCTGCCCGGCGGGAAGTAACCGCCGACGATGTCGTCGCGGATGGCCGTACACACCACCTCGGCGGAGATACGCCTCGCCGTGCCTTCCGTCCCGTTCACATCCGATTCCGCATCGCAGGACTCCGTTCTTTCCCCGTTATTCTGCAGTGACTCTATTCCAGCACGGATGGAAATGGGAATGCGGCCCGGGAATCAGGACCGATTCGCACGGAACCCCGGCGCCTGGGCGGGCGCCGGGGTTCCGGGTCGTGCGGTGCCGCCGTGCGGTGCCGGGGGCGTGCCCGGGCGGAGCCGCCCCCGGGGGGCGCTCAGCTGGTGATGCGCACCGGGCCGATGCCCAGCTCCCGTACCGGCTCGGCGATCACCGAGGCGTCGCCGACCAGGACCACCACCAGCCGGTCCAGCGGGAAGGCGCTCACCGCGGCGGCGGTGGCCTCCACGGTGCCGGTGGCCGCGAGGCGGGCGTAGAGCCGGGACTGGAAGTCGTCGGGCAGCTCCTGCTCCACCTGGTCGGTGAGGGTGCCGGCCACCGCGGCTGCGGTCTCGTAGCGCAGCGGCGCCACCCCGACCAGGTTCTGCACCGCGACGTCCCGCTCCTCGTCGGTCAGGCCGCCCTCGGCCAGGGTGCGGATCACCTGCCGCAGGTCGCCGAGCGCCGCGCCGGTGACCTCGGTGGCCACCGAGCCGCTGATCGCCAGCAGCGCCGCGCCCGTGCCGTCGGCCGACGACAGCAGCACCTGGCCGAAGGCCCGCACCCCGTAGGTGTAGCCCTTCTCCTCGCGCAGCACCCGGTCGAGCCGGGAGGTCAGGGTGCCGCCCAGGCAGTAGGTGCCGATCACCTGCGCCGCCCACACCGGGTCGTGCCGGTCCGCGCCGGTACGCCCGATGAGCAGCTGGGTCTGCACCGCGCCGGGGCGGTCCACGATGACCACCCGGGCGCTGTCGTCCGAGGTGATCGCCGGGCGGGGACGCGCCTCGGCCTTCGAACCGGTCCAGCGGCCCAGCGTGTCGTCCAGCAGCGCCGGCAGGTCGATACCGGTCAGGTCGCCCACCACGACGGCGGTGGACGTCGCCGGCCGCACATGGGCGGCGTAGAAGGCGCGCACCGCCGCCGCGTCGATCCTGCGGACGGTCTCCTCGGTGCCCTGCCGCGGCCGGGAGCAGCGCAGGGTGGCCGGGAAGATCTCGCTGGACAGCGCCATGGCCGCGCGCCGGGCCGGGTTGGCCAGCTCGTGCGGGATCTCGTCGAGCCGGTTGGCGACCAGCCGCTTGATCTCGTCGTCGGGGAAGGCCGGCGCCCGCAGCGCCTCGGCCAGCAGCGCGAGCGCCCGGTCGAGCCGGGAGGCGGGCACTTCGAGCGTGACCCGGACCCCGGGGTGGTCGGCGTGCGCGTCCAGGGTGGCGCCGCAGCGCTCCAGCTCGGCCGCGAATTCCTCCGCGCTGTGCTGGTCGGTGCCCTCCGACAGCGCCCTGGCCATGATGGTGCCCACGCCGTCCAGGCCCTCAGGCTCGGCGTCGAGCGGCGCGGCCAGCAGCACCTCGACCGCGACGACCTGCTGGCCGGGGCGGTGGCTGGTCAGCAGCGTGAGGCCGTTGCCCAGCGCGCCCCGCTCCGGGGCGGGGAAGGCCCACGGCTTGGGGTCGCCGGCCTGTGGCTGCGGGTGGAACGTCATGACGGCAGCGGTGTCGCTCACAGCTCGCCCTCTTCCTCGTCCTGATCCTGGTCGACCTGCTGGCCCTTGCCGGTGGGCTCGTAGACGAGCACGGCCCTGTTGTCGGGGCGCAGCCGGGCCGCGGCCACCTCCTTGACCTGCTCGGGCGTGACCGACAGCACCCGCTGCACGGCGGTCAGCGCCAGCTGCGGGTCGCCGAACAGCACCGCGAAACGGCACAGTTCGTCGGCCCGCCCGTTGACCGTCGCCAGCCGGTCGAGCCACTCGCGCTCCAGCTGGGCCTGCGCCCGCTCCATCTCCTCGGCCGTGGGGCCCTCGGCCGCGAAGCGGGCCAGCTCCTCGTCCACCGCGGTCTCGATGGCGCTCAGTTCGACGCCGCTGGACGCCTTGATGTCCAGCCAGCCCAGCGACGGCGCCCCCGAGAGCCGCAGCAGCCCGAAGCCCGCGGTCACCGCCGTACGGTCGCGCCGCACCAGCCGGTTGTGCAGCCGGGACGACTCCCCGCCGCCCAGCACGGTCAGCGCCAGGTCGGCGGCGTCCCCCGCGGTGGTGCCGTCCTCGGGCAGCCGGTAGGCCGCCATCAGGGCGCGCGAGGGCACGTCCTCCTCGATGACCTCGCGCAGCTGACCGCCCATCACGTCGGGCAGCGAGCCGTCCGTGGGCGCGGCCTTGCCGTCGTGCGCGGGGATGCTGCCGAAATACCTCTCCACCCAGGCCAGCGTCTGCTCGGGGTCGATGTCGCCGACGACGGCCAGCACCGCGTTGCCGGGCGCGTAGTACGTACGGAAGAAGGCCCGGGCGTCGTCCAGGGAGGCCGCGTCCAGGTCCGCCATCGAGCCGATCGGCGTGTGGTGGTAGGGGTGCCCGTCGGGGTAGGCGAGCGCCGTGAGGCGCTCGAAGGCGGTGCCGTAGGGCACGTTGTCGTACCGCTGGCGCCGCTCGTTCTTCACGACGTCGCGCTGGTTGTCCAGGCTCTCCTGGTCTAGCGCGTCCAGCAGGCTGCCCATCCGGTCGGCCTCCAGCCACAGGGCCAGTTCGACCTGGTGGGCGGGCATCGTCTCGAAATAATTGGTGCGTTCGAAGCTGGTGGTGCCGTTGAGCGAACCGCCCGCGCCCTGGACCAGCTCGAAGTGGCCGTTGCCCTTGACGCTGGCCGAGCCCTGGAACATCAGGTGCTCGAAGAGGTGGGCGAGGCCGGTGCGGCCCTTCACCTCGTGCCGCGAACCGACGTCGTACCAGAGGCAGACGGCCGCGACCGGGGTGAGGTGGTCTTCGGAGAGCACCACTCGCAGGCCGTTCGCCAGGCGGTGCTCGGTGGCTGTCAGGCCGCTGGAGTGTGCCTCCGGCGTGGCCGTGTGACCCATGGGCAAGCTGTCCTTCCGGTCGCGTGCTCGTGACTGCGTAGAGTGCTGCCACTCTAGGCAAGCGAGTCGCCGGGCGGCGAAGTTCCCGCTCGTGGGCGCGCTCGTGCCGGGTCGTGGTCGGCGTTGTCGGCGGCGCGGTCCACAATGGTCCGCGTCAGTTCACCGGTCCAGCCGAACGACCTTCCGGTCCAGACGAAGGAGCGCCGCCGAGATGGCCCGCCGCACGACGAAGACCCCGCCGCCCGACGACGGCTTCGAGGAGCGCATCCTCGACATCGACGTCGTGGACGAGATGCAGGCCTCGTATCTTGAGTACGCCTACTCGGTGATCTACGCGCGCGCCCTGCCCGACGCCCGTGACGGCATGAAGCCGGTGCACCGCCGCATCGTCTACCAGATGAACGAGATGGGCCTGCGCCCCGACCGCGCCTTCGTCAAGTGCGCCCGGGTCGTCGGCGAGGTGATGGGCAAGCTGCACCCGCACGGCGACTCGTCGATCTACGACGCCATGGTGCGCATGGCGCAGCCGTTCTCGCAGCGCCTGCCGCTGGTCGACGGGCACGGCAACTTCGGTTCGCTGGACGACCTGCCGGCCGCGATGCGGTACACCGAGGCCCGCATGTCCGGCCCGGCGCAGCTGATGGTCGAGTCGATCGACGAGGACACCGTCGACTTCGCGCCCAACTACGACGGCCAGGAGCAGGAGCCCGGCGTCCTGCCTGCGGCGTATCCGAACCTGCTGGTCAACGGCTCCTCCGGGATCGCGGTCGGCATGGCCACCAACATGCCGCCGCACAACCTGGGCGAGGTCATCGCCGCCGCCCGGCACCTGATCCGCTACCCGAACGCCGACCTCGACGCGCTGATGCGGTTCGTGCCCGGCCCCGACCTGCCGACCGGCGGCCGGATCATCGGCCTGTCCGGCATCAGGGACGCCTACGAGACCGGCCGCGGCACCTTCAAGATCCGCGCCACGGTCACCGTGGACGACGTCACCCCGCGCCGCAAGGGCCTGGTCGTCACCGAACTGCCCTTCACCGTCGGCCCCGAGAAGGTCATCGCCAAGATCAAGGACATGGTCGGCGCGAAGAAGCTCCAGGGCATCGCCGACGTCAAGGACCTCACCGACCGCGAGCACGGCCTGCGGCTGGTGATCGAGATCAAGAACGGCTTCAATCCCGAGGCCGTGCTCGAACAGCTCTACAAGCTGACGCCGATGGAGGACTCCTTCGGCATCAACAACGTGGCACTGGTGGACGGCCAGCCGCTCACCCTGGGCCTGCGCGAGCTGCTCGAGGTCTATGTCGACCACCGCTTCGAGGTCGTGCGGCGGCGCAGCGAATTCCGCCGCACCAAGCGCCGCGACCGGCTGCACCTGGTGGACGGCCTGCTGGTGGCGCTGGTCGACATCGACGAGGTCATCGCGATCATCCGGGCCAGCGAGAACGCGGCGCAGGCCAAGGAGCGCCTGATGGCGCGCTTCGGCCTGTCCGAGATCCAGACGCAGTACATCCTGGACACCCCGCTGCGCCGGCTGACCCGCTTCGACCGGATCGAGCTGGAGGCGGAGCGCGACAGGCTCACCGCCGAGATCGAGGAGCTGACCCGGATCCTGGAGTCCGACGCGGAGCTGCGCAAGCTGGTGTCCTCGGAGCTGGCGGCGGTGGCCAAGCGGTACGGCACCGAGCGCCGCACCGTGCTGCTGGAGTCGGCGGGCACGCCGGTCTCCGCGGTGCCGCTGGAGGTCGCCGACGACCCCTGCCGGGTGCTGCTGTCCTCAACCGGGCTGCTGGCGCGTACGTCCAGGGGTGACGGGCCGTTCGAGGGCGGCGGGCGGCGGGCCAAGCACGACGTGATCGTCTCGTCGGTGCCCACCACGGCCCGTGCCGACATCGGGGCGGTGACCTCGTACGGGCGGCTGCTGCGGCTGACGGTGATCGACCTGCCGATGCTGCCGGACACCGCGGGAGTGCCCACGGCGGCCGGCGGCGCGCCGCTGACGGAGTTCCTGGCGCTGGAGGACGGCGAGCGGGTGCTGTGCCTGACCTCGCTCGACGAGTCCTCGCCCGGCCTGGCGCTGGGCACCGAGCAGGGAGTGGTCAAGCGCGTGGTGCCCGACTACCCGGCGAACAAGGACGACCTGGAGGTCATCGGCCTCAGGGACGGCGACACGGTGGTGGGCGCGGTGGAGCTGCGCACCGGCGAGGAGGACCTGGTCTTCATCACCGACGACGCCCAGCTGCTGCGCTATCCGGCTTCCCAGGTACGCCCGCAGGGCCGCCCGGCCGGCGGCATGGCGGGCGTCAAGCTCGCCGACGGGGCCAAGGTGATCTCCTTCACCGCGGTGGACCCGGCGGTGGACGCGGTGGTCTTCACGGTCGCCTTCGCCGAGGACACCCTGGAGGGGGCGGGTGAGGGCACGGCGAAGCTGACGCCGTTCGAGCAGTATCCGCGCAAGGGGAGGGCCACCGGCGGGGTGCGCTGCCAGCGCTTCCTGCGCGGCGAGACGGGCCTGGTCTTCGCCTGGGCCGGCGCCGCACCGGCCCGCGCGGCGACCGCGGCCGGCGCACCGGCCGAGCTTCCCCCGAAGGACCCGCGCCGCGACGGCTCGGGCGTGCCGCTGGCCAAGCCGGTGGCGGTGGTGGCGGGCCCGGTGTAGCGGGGCCGCCGCCGGAGTTGTCATGGACGGCCCGCGGCGGCGGTTAGGCTCGCCTTCGTGAGTACGTGTACGACGGCGTCGGCGGAGCTGGGTGAGCCGGTGGGCGCCACCGCGGCCACCGCCAGGACCTGGCTGCTCATCGAGCAGCCGGGGCCGTGGGGGGCCAAGGCGCTGACCGGGAGCAGGCTCGACCCGGCGGTGGGCCGGGCGCTGGACCGGGCCGCCGACGGCACCGGGGTGCGGATCGCGCTGATCCGCAGGCCCGGGCGGCACGCCGACTCGCACACGCCCGCCCGGCACCGCGTCCACATCGGGCACACCGCGCCGGGCCGCGGCTGGGTCCGCAGCGACACGGTCGCCGACCCGGCGGAGCTGGTGGAGCTGGACTTCGCGGCGCTGGGCGCGGGTTCGCACGACGGCTTCGGCGCGGCCCACGCGGGCCCGCCGCTCGCGCTGGTGTGCACCAACGGCAGGCGGGACCGCTGCTGCGCGGTGCGCGGCCGGCCGCTGGCCGCGGAGCTGGCCGCCTCCGGCGGCGCCGACACCTGGGAGGTCACCCATCTGGGCGGCCACCGCTTCTCCCCCACCATGCTGGTGCTGCCCTACGGCTACGTCTACGGCCGGGTCGACGGCCGGGTCGCCAAGGACGCGCTGGAGGCGGCGCGTTCGGGCCGGATCGTGCTGGACGGCTGCCGCGGCCGGTCCACCTGGGACCGCCCGGGCCAGGCCGCCGACCTGGCCGTACGCGCCCTGGCGGGCGAGGACCTGGAGGACGCGCTGACGGTGCGGCGTACGGTCGCCGAGCCGGACGGCAGCGGGTGGTCGGTCCTGGTCGCCCACACCGACGGCCGGGCCTGGGACGTGACGGTGGCGCGGACTGCCGCGCAGCCGCCGCGCCCGGAGAGCTGCGACGGCCCGCTCGGCACCCCGGCCCTGCTGGAGGCGACCGGGATCACCGCGGTCACCGGACGTTCGTGACGAATTCTGTGGTGTGGGTGCGGCTCAGGTCCACGGTGGTGTGCTGGAGGTTCGGGTTGAACGCCTTGAGCACGCCCTCCACGGTCGTCGGACCGTCGGCCGGGATCACCCCGTCGGCGGTGAACATCGGCAGCGTCGCCTTGCTCGACTCTGCGTAGAGCTCGGCGCCGCCCTGCGCGCAGTCGGCGGGCATCTTCGCGGCGGTCTCCTGCGGGGGGTGTGCGCGGACATCCACCGGAGCGTCTTCACGAAGGCGTTGGCCAGCTTCTGGACGGTGTCCTTGTGGCCGTTCACCCAGTCGGTGTTCATGTAGAGGCTGGAGGAGGGGTGGAGCCCGCCGAGCGCCTGCCGCGAACCGTCGGGCGTACGCAGGTCGTAGAGCACCTTGCCGGCGCCCTTGGCGAGGATCTGCGCGACGGCAGGGTGCGTCTCGGCGCAGGTGCTGCTGATACAGCTGATGATCACCGGCGGGGTGACCGCGCTGGCCATCGGGCTCTTCCTGGCGCCGCTCAGCGGCCGGATGGACGAGCAGTCGATGCGCAGGGCGCTGGCCGTCGCGCAGACGGTGGCGGCCGAACCGCAGGTGGCGCAGTCGCTGCTGACCACCCGGCCGACCCCGGGCGGCCCGCTGCGGGCGGAGGCGGAGCGGATCAGGCTGGCCGCCGACGCCAGCTGCGTCGTGGTGACGGACACCCGCGGCACCGGCTGGTCGCACACCGACACCGCCCGGATCGGCGAGCATGTCTCGACCGCCCCGAGCACGGCGTCCGCGAAGGGGTGGTGGCGCTCGACACGCACGGCAGGATCCGGCTGGTCAACGACGAGGCGCAGCGGCTGCTCGGCCTCGGCGCGGAGGCGGCGGGCCGCCCGCTGGACGAGGTGCTGCCGCCCGGGCGGACCACCGACGTGCTGGCGGGGCGGGCCGAGGGCAAGGACCTGCTGACCGTCGGCGGTGAACTGGTCGCCAACCGGATGCCCATCGAGGGCGGCGGCGCGGTGGCCACCCTGGAGGGCGGCCGGATCGACCTGGTGCTGCTCGACCACTATCTGCCGGACGAGACCGGCCCGGTGCTGGTCCGGCGTATGCGGCAGCCGGGCCACCACGCCGATGTGATCATGGTGACGGCCGCCAGGGACGTGGTGACCGTGCAGGCCGCGATGCGCTTCGGCGTACTGCAGTGTCCCGTCAAGCCGTTCGGCTTCGCGGGACTGCGGGCCGAACTCGACGGTTACGCGGCGCTGCGCCGCACCCTGGACGGGGTGGTCGGAGGCGGCGGCGGTGAGGCGGGCCAGGAGCAGGTCGACCGGATCTTCGGCGCGCTGCGTACGGCCGCCGCGGCGCCCGCCGCTCTGCCCAAGGGCCATTCCGCGCCCACCGCCGACCTGATCCGCCGGGTGCCCGGGAGGCGCCGCACCCGCTGTCCGCCCACGAGGTGGCCGAACGCGCGGGCCTGAGCCGGTCCACCGCCCAGCGCTATCTCAAGCATCTGGAGCAGGCGGGCCGGCTTCGGCTCACTTCGAAGTACGGCGACACCGGCCGCCCCGAGCACCGCTACGCGTGGGCGCGGGCGGACTGGCCGCCCGGCCTACACCGCTCCGGCGCCGGTGAGCGACCGCACCTCCGTCTCGGCGTAACGCCCCGGATCGGCGGGCTCGGGCGAGAGCACCGTGCCGAGCCACCCCGCGAGGAAGCCCAGCGGGATCGAGATCAGGCCCGGATTCTCCAGCGGGAAGACATGGAAGTCGGTCCCGGGGAAGAGCGCGTCCGGCCGTCCCGACACCACGGGCGACAGCACGACCAGCAGCAGCGCGGGGACCAGCCCGCCGTAGATCGCCCACACAGAACCGCGCGTGGTGAAGCGCCGCCAGAACAGCGAGTACAGCAGCGCCGGCAGATTCGCGGACGCGGCCACCGCGAAGGCCAGGCCGACCAGGAAGGCGATGTTCTGGTCCTGCGCCAGCAGGCTCAGCGCGATCGCCGCCGCGCCGATGCCCACCGCCGCGAAGCGCGCCACCCGCACCTCGTCCTGCTCCATCGTGCCCGCCCCCGGGTCCCGCCGCCCGTGCTTGGCGATCGGCCGGCGCAGCGCGGTGTAGAGGTCGTGGGCCACCGAGGCCGACGAGGCCAGGGTGATACCGGCGACCACGGCCAGGATGGTGGCGAAGGCCACCGCTCCCACCACGGCGAACAGCACGGTGCCCCAGGTCGTCCCCGCCCCGCCGCCCAGCGCCTCGGCGAGCAGCGGCACCGCCGTATTGCCCGCCTCGTTGGACGACCGCACGGTGCCGGACCCGACCACGGCCGCGGCGCCGAAGCCGAGCACGATCGTCATCAGGTAGAACACCCCGATCAGCCCGATCGCCCACACCACCGACCGGCGGGCCGAACGCGCGGTCGGCACGGTGTAGAAGCGCGACAGGATGTGCGGCAGTCCCGCGGTGCCAAGCACCAGTGCCAGCCCGAGGCTGATGAAGTCCAGCCGCGACGTCCAGCTCCCGCCGTATTTCAGTCCCGGTGCGAGGAACGCCTCCCCGTGCCCGCTGCCGGTCGCCGCCGAGTGCAGCAGCTCGTCGACATTGCCGTGGAAGCGGACCAGCACCATCACGGTGAGCAGCACCGTGCCGCCGAGCAGCAGCACCGTCTTCACGATCTGGATCCAGGTGGTGGCCCGCATCCCGCCGAAGGACACGTAGAACACCATGAGCGCCCCGACCCCGATCACCGCCCAGGTCCTGGCCCCGTTGCCCTGACCGCCGATCAGCAGCCCGACCAGACTGCCCGCGCCCACCATCTGCGCGACCAGGTAGAGCACCGACACCACGACGGACGAGATGCCCGCCGCGATCCGCACCGGCCGCTGCCGCATCCGCGCCGACAGCACGTCGGCCAGCGTGTAGCGCCCGCAGTTGCGCACCAGCTCCGCGACCAGCATGAGCACCACCAGCCACGCCACCAGGAATCCCACCGAGTAGAGCAGCCCGTCGTAGCCGAACAGTGCGATCAGCCCCGAGATGCCGAGGAAGGACGCCGCCGACATGTAGTCGCCCGCGATGGCGAGGCCGTTCTCCATCGAGGTGAACATCCGCCCGCCGACGAAGAACTCCTCCGACGAGCTGCGCCGCCGCCCCGCCCACGCGGTGATCGCCAGGGTCACCGACACGAACACCGTGAACAGCACCACGGCCAGGCCCTGGTGCTCACCCGCCGAATCCGCCAGGTAGCGGCCGGCCTCCATCCGCCCGCCGCTCAACGCACCCGCTCCTGTCCGGTCCTGGTCGCCAGCGTCCACCGCAGATCCAGCGCCGCCCGGTCTCTGCGCAGCCTCGCGTGTCTCACATACGCCCAGGTCAGCAGGAACGTCGTGGCGAACTGCGCCAGTCCGGCGACCATCGCCACATTCACCTCCCCCGCGACCGGCCGCCCCATCAGTCCCGGTGCGGTGGTGGCCAGGACCACGTAGAGCAGATACCAGGCCACGAAGGCCGCCGCCGCGGGAAAGACGAACCCGCGATAGCGCCCTCTCACCTCCTGGAACGCCGCGCTGTCCTGCACCTCCTGATAAACCGCTCCTCGGTTCCCGACCGCCCCCGCAGCAGCCGGTGGCGCCGCGACCGGTGGGGCCGCGACCGCCACCGGTTCGGGTACCCAGAGCCCCGCGCCTCCGGCATCCCGCCAGGGATCGTCCACCCGCAGCGCCAGGGGGTCGCCGCCGTCGTGCTTGTCCACCGAACTCTCCTCGTTCCACGGCCAGATGGGCCGTGTGCCCAATCATGGACAGAGCGGAAAGATCCATGTACAACAACGCGAAACGTTCACCTCATCAGGTGATGCCGTGCCGGAAGGCGTATCCGACGACCGCGAGGATCACCTGGGCGTTGACCGGACCGGACCGGACATGACGGCCGCCTCCGTAGCGAGCGCCAGGGTGGCGACGAGCGCGGGCAGGGCCGCGGACATGACCGCCAGGCCGACGCCGGGCCGCCGGCCGCCCGGACCTGGCGGTCGGCTTCGAGCCCGATACCCGCGCTGGCGCCGATGAGCACGACGGTCTGACCGGTCATGTCCGCCATCTCGTACCTCCCGCTGCTACGCCTCCGTCTGCGGCGCGCCCCATGTGCAGGTCGCGGGTCCGACGAGCGTCGTCCTGATGACCGTGCCGGTGCTAGTCCTGAGCTGGTTGTTCGTGCCCGGCGCGTTGGCCGGCAGCCCGCTCACCGGCTGCGGATACGTGCCGAGGCCGACGTGGACGTCCACGTACCCGGGGTTCATCGTGGCCGTCATGCTGTCGCCCTGGGGGTCGGTCACGGCGTACTGGCTGCCCGTCCGCACGATCGTGTCGCCCGAGGGCAGGCTGAGCGTCCCGCCGGAGGTCAGCGAGGTGGCGTTCCCGTTGCCCATGAGGCCGCGGGAGGCGCACACCGCGACCGTGTCCGCGCCCATCTGCGTGGCGACCGCGCCGGACAGGCTCAGGCCGGCGAGGTTCGCGATCGGCTGCGAGGGGACCGCGACGGCGGGGCTGTTCCAGTAGCAGTCGCTGAGGTACGACGACCAGCCGGCCGGGCAGGTGGTGGAGTAGTTCAGGATCCGAACTGGATGAAGGCCGAGCTGCTGACGGATCCGGACTTCTCGCTCTCGTTTGGTGCGCCGCAGCCGTTCGGCAGTCGTGACGTCGAGGGAGCCTCTGCGATCTTCTTCGTTGTGCTCTCCGCGGCAGGGCAGCAGGACGCGGGCGACCGCACGGCGAGGACCGGGGCGCGTAGCGTGGGCGGACAGCGCCACGCATTTCACACTCGCCACATCTATTTCACCGCTGCCGGAGTACAGGAGTATCCGCACCGGGCGGGATCCAGCCAATTCCCGCATGCACACCTCAGCGTGTCGCTCGGAAGACCGAACGAGAGGTGCGCCCCGGTGACGTGGCGCACGGTGCACAGCGGCAGGGGTTTCCGCTCGGCCGTGCTGCTTTCGGCTCCCGGCTGATCGGCGTCTGCGGCGGCAGCGGGCCGGTTTCGGTCGCCTTGACGAGTGGTGGACCGAACCCCATGCTGGTGATCCGATCGGCCAGCGGGCTTTCCCATCAAGATGTGCGAGGAAACGACCCCGAGTACGCGGTACGGAATGCATGCAGGGATCAGCGGAACGCATGCGCCCGGCGTCCACATGAGAACTCGGCATGTGGCCTCGGCGTGTAGTCGATAGGTGTGATCGCTTTACCGCCTCGTGAAAGAGCGCCGTGCCCTGTAGGCGCGGTCCTGACGCAAGGAAGGGTGATCAGATGGGACCGCAGGATCCCGGCCACTGTTGCGGCCGGCTACGCGACCGCCGTCACACCGCTCCGCAGGGGCCGATGTGACGGGCATGCCGGAGGGCGGAAGACCGGGCCGCCCGCTCCAGGTGCGCCTGACCCCCGTGCTCCCGCCCGGGGCGACACCCGCCGTCCCCCCTCACGTCCCGTCCGCGGTCGCGCAACCGGCGGACGGCGCCGCCCTGAGCGGGGAGGGCGGCGCCGTCCTCCCCGCTCAGCGCCGCCTCGGCCTCACGCTCTACCGCCTCCGGCTGGAACACGAACTCTCGCTACGCGCACTGGCCCGGCTGCTCGGCTACAGCGCCCACAGCGTCTTCGTGGACGTCGAGCGGGGGCAGCGGCTGCCCTCCGAAGCCCTGGTAAGCGCCTACGAGCGTGCCTTCGGCCTGCCGCCGGACTCGCTGCTGAACCTGCGCCGACAGGCGCTGGCCGAGCGGGCGGAGCGCCTGACCGACGCGCTGTCCCGCGCGCTGGAGTCAGCGTCCGCTGTACCGCTCGCCGTACCGCCTGCTGCGCCTGCCTCCCACTGGCGCAGCAGGACCGTCCGCCTCGCGTCGGCCCTTGTCCGGCTGCAGACCGCCGTGCTCGGTCTCGCCCGCGCCCGGGGCGGTAGCCCGTCCGACCGGGCGCAGCCGGCGCCCTTGCCGGCGGCGGGTGGGCTCATCGGGCGATGGCCGGGCGGTTCGCCGAGACCGGCGCCCGTGCGCGCGGGAGGCGGATCCGCGGGCTGCCGGCGGCACCCGCGCGCGAGGCGGTGTCGGGGCCGGCGCTCCTTACCCGCCGTGTGAGCGGGGTGAGGACGAGCCCCGCGGCCTTCTCCTCACCCCGCTCATGCGGCGGCGCGCCGCTGCCTGCACTCCTCCAGCGCCTCCTGCACCTCCGGATCGTCGGGGGTGCCGGCCGCCGCCGCTTCGAGGTCGGCCAGCGCCTCGTCCCAGCGGCCGACGCTGCGCAGCACGAACGCGCGGTTGTAGCGGATGGCGGGGTCGTGGGGCGCCGCCTCGACCGCGCGGCCGAAGTCGTCAAGGGCGGCGTCGGGTTCCCCGGCGTCGAAGGCGAGCCCAGCCCGGCCGCACAGCGCGGCGACCAGGTCGGGGGCGGCGGAGAGCGCCCGATCGTAGGCCGCCCGGGCGCTCTCCGCCTCCGCGCGGTCGGCGTGCAGCCGACCCAGCGCGGCGAGCAGCAGCGGGCTGTCCGGCGCCAACTCCAGCCCCACGCGGATGTCGTGCTCGGCTGCTTCGGTCTCACCGCGGTCCAGGAGCAGGCCCGCGCGGTTGACGTAGGCGTCCACGAACCCGGGGTCGAGTTCCAGCACGTAGCTGAAATCGGCGAGCGCGCCCTCCTCGTCGCCCTGCCCGTTCCGCAGGTCGCCGCGGTTGTAGTACAGCTCGGGGAAGGGCGGACCGAGCCGGGTCACGGTGTCGTAGGCGGCGGCGGCCTCCTCGTGACGGCCCATCCGCTGGAGGAGGTTGCCCAGGTCGAGGTGGTACTCGGGGTAATACGGGTCCGCGTCGATCACCGCACGGAATTCGGCGAGCGCCTCCTCGTAGCGTCCCATCCCCGTCAGCACGGTGGCGCGGTTGTGGCGCAGCACCGAGCGGTGCAGACTGTGCTCGCCCTCGCCGAGTTCGCGGTCGAGTGCGGCCATGCCCTGGGTGACGAGTTCCAGCGCCTCCGAAGGGCGCCCCCGGTGAGCCTCGATCAGCGCCAGCCCGTTGTGGTGGAAGACGGTGCTGAAGGCCCGGCTGCGGGCGTCGGGCAGGAGACCGGAGATGGCGATGGCGGTGTTGATCCACGCCGTCGCCCGCTCGTGGTCCCGGCGGTCGGGCGCGCGGTGGCGGGTGTACAGCATGGCGGTGGCGTAGGCGACCTGCATGTGGACGCGAGGGTCGCGCATGTGGACGCGGGCCTCGTCGCAGATCGCCTCGGCCTCCTCAGCCCGGCCGAGTGCGGACAGGGTGGTGGGGAGCAGCGTGGAGAACGTCCAGCGTCGGCGCGCGGTGCTTTCCCAGTCGGTCAGCGCCCTGCCCCGCCGGCAGAAGTCCAGCACCGCGTCGTAGAAGCCGTGCAGCACGCAGGTGGTCATCGCCTGCTCCATCGCCGCCAGGCCCGCGCCGAGCGGATCCGAGCCGTGCTCGCGGTGGAACGGCAGGGCGCCGAGGGCCGTAACGGGGTCTTCGGCCGCCTCCAGTTCATCGGCGCGCGCGTCGTGCAGGCGCTGCCGCTCGTCCGGTGCCAGGTCACGGTACGCCGCGAGCATCGCCGGGTCGTCGTCCCGGCAGTCGCCGGCCACGTACAGCGCCGCGAGCGCGCGCGGTTCGCCGGGCGACCGGGCCGGGGACTGGGCAGGGGCGCAGTCCACCCGGCGGCAGTACCGCCGGAGAGCAGTGGGCAGTTGCTCGCCCAGGGGGGTTCCGGGTTCGGCGGGCACCTCCGCGGCCGGTTCGAGCAGGCCGGTGGTGCCCCCGGCCACCACGGTCAGCACCGCCGGGTCCATCCGGCGCAGCAGGACCGCGATGAACTCCGCGTCGGTGCGGTCGGCGTGGTCGAGGTCGTCGACGACCACGGCGCAGGGTCCGTGCCCCGGGGCGGACAGCAGGTCGTGCAGGAACTCCTTGAGACCGTGCGCGATGCGCAGCGTCCGCTGCCGCGCGTAGAACCGGGTTCGCTCGGTCGGCACCGCCAGCGAGGTCAGCGTCTCCTGGGTGGCGGGAACGATGCCGCTCAGGTCGGCGGCGGCGGTGAGGATCTCCACCTGGTGCGTGGCGACCAGATCCGGGCGCTCGATCAGCGCCGCCGGCACCAGGGCGCGCATCAGCGCGCCGGCCACCGTGTACGGGCCGCCCGACCGCCGGTTCGCGTCGATCACCCGCACCGCGGGATGGGCGGGGCCGGGCAGCAGCAGCGTCCCGAGGCGCTCGCGCCGGTCGCGCCGCAGTGCTCCGGCCAGGAAGAGGTGGGCGGGGGCCGACTGGTGCGTCGGGTCAGGCATGGGTTCTCCCGTAGCGGTCAGGCGGAAGCGGGCGCGGCAGTCTCGGCGGTCGGGGCGGTTCCCCGCCGCCCGCGGACGTACATCGTGACGGCGACGGCCGTCTCGCCCAGGCTCAGCACAAGGAACAGCAGGCTGTCGGCGAGACCGGCGCCGCCCTGGTGGCCGTTGCCGGCCAGCCGGGCGACCGCGGTGCCGAAGACGTGGACGAGGATGGGCAGTAGCGTGAGGAGCAGCGTGGCCAGGCAGAACGCGTAGCCGACGACCATGAGCCAGGAGTACCAGCGGGCCACGGCGTGGTCCCGGGGATGCCACTGCTCCGGGTCGTAAGGGGCCGGGCGCCGCAGTACCGCGCACCACCGGTTGGCCAGTAGCTGGCGCGCGGTCGTCTGGAGGTCGACGCAGCCCAGCACAGTGACGACCAGGTAGTAAATGTCCGTCTGGAGGAAGAAGTATCCCTGCCAGACCAGCCGCAGCAGCGTGGCGTAGGCCAGCGCGAGAAGTACGGCACCAGCCGGCGGGAAGCCGCCGCCCGCACGGTGGGTGGCGGCGGCGAGCAGGGTGAGGACCGCGAAGCAGCCGACGTCGGTGAGCATGCCCGCGAGCATCGGCAAATAGCGGCTGCGTCGCGGCACCCCCGCGAGCCCGTCGAGGTTGGTCTCGAACACCACGTAGTACAGCCGTCGTCCGATGGACAGCCGCGAGGGCACGCCGAGCCGCCGTCCGGCCAGGGCGTGCGCGGACTCGTGCAGCAGGATCAGCGGGAGCTGGCCGACGAACAGCGTCAGCGTGAGCACCGACATGTAGTGGGTGAAGAAGACGTTGTGGTAGCGCGGTGCCGCGTCGGGAACGTGCACGACCACCAGGACGCACGCCGCCAGCAGCGCCGTGTAGAGCACAGCACCGACGGGCGAGAAGACCGCGCGGCCCAGCTGCCGCCATCGCAGGGGGCGCGCGGGCAACGGCTCGGGGATGCCGTCCGCCCGCAGGAAGCCGAGTTCCGTCAGCTCGGCGGCGAAGTCGTCGATGTCGACGGGGTCTCCGTACTCCTGCTCGTACCAGCGGGCCGCCTGCCGCGGCGGCGTGCCTTCGACCAACCGCCGGAGCAGCGCGGCGCCGTCGGCGGGCAGTACGACGAAGGTGCCCTCGTCCATCCGGCCGACCGTCACTTCGCCGCCTTCGGGCTGGAAGGTCAGCGGATGGAAGGCGAGCGGTTCGTCGTGGGCCTGTACCGCGGTCTTCCCGGCGGGAGCAGCGTCGGCGGAGGCGGGCGATTGTTCGGGCATGGCTCCCCCGGGGGCTGGTGTTCGGAACGGAGCACGGCGGGACGACGAAGCGCGGCTGGACGGGACGCGGGGCGGGGCGGGCCTCGGCGATGGGCGCGGTGTCGGCTGGCCCATCGCCGAGGTTTGTCACAGTCAGGCCACGTCGCAGGGGGGACCGCCGTAGAGCGAAGCCGAGGTCGTCAGGCGCACCGAACCCGCCTTGCGGATCTTGATCTTCTTCATTCCGTCCACCTCCTTCCGGGATGTGTCGCCTTCATTGGTAACCCGCGGGCAAGTGCCCTGTCGCCGGTTGCGACCACCCCTGGCACAAGCCCAGAACGCCCGCAGAACACGACGCACGGCCGTCAGCAAGCCCACTTCCGAGTTGGTCCTAAATCGCGCACAGGGTGTCGAACGCGGATCGCGGCCGTACGCAGTGCGGAGCGCCGCGTACGGCCGCTCCGACACCCAGCCGAGCCGGTCGTACTCGTGGGCCGCGGCCATGAGATCCCACTCCGCGTGGTCCCAGCAGAAAGTCCCGATGCCGATCAGCCGGACCGCCCCGCGCCGATCGACCATGAGATCGCTGGTGCGAGCGTCGCCCGTGGACCGGTTCGCGAGGCGACGTGAACCGCTGCTGCGGCAGTGCCGACCTCAGCTCCGCCAGACGTTTGCGGAGGAAGGTCAGGTCCGCGTCGGAGATGCCGGTGGCGTTCTCGATCCGCAGTGCCGAGCGGCCCAGGACGTCGAACTCCGGTAGGGCCGGTTCCTCCGGTACGCGCAGCCTGTGCAGGCCGCGGAGAATCCGCCCAGCTCCCCGTAGGTCCCCTCCCTGTCGCCATTCTTGATCAGAGACCGGTACGCCACCGGATGGCCGGACACGGCCAATGCCTGCTGGATGTCCTCCACGACCCGGGCAGCCGAGAACCCTTCGGCCGCCAGCCCGCACCTCCGGCCACGCGGACCCTGAAGTACTCCTCCGAGCGCGCGATCCGTACGATCAGGGCCGGCGCTCCAGCCGGAACAGCGCGTTCCCGCCCCGGCGGATCAGTCACGCGTGCGGATCCGGGCCGACCACCGCGCACGGCTCCACCACGACCGCGTGGGCGCGCGACGAGGTGAAGCCTCCATGCACGCCCCCAGCGCCGGCCGGCGGATTACGACGTCAGACGTCTCCTACTCGGGATCGCAGGTGAAGAAAGCATGTCCGCCTATTTGTTGGAGCTCGCGGACCTGGTGGTCCAGCACGAGGGTCCGGTGCAGGTTTAGGTGACCGGTTCGGTCACGCGGCCTGGAAGGCCGGTGTAGTCATGACGGTCTCGTATTCGACGGGAGTCAGCCGACCGAGCGAGGCTTGCCTGCGGCGTCGGTGCAGGTCCGCTCGATCCAGGTCACGATCGCGATCCGCAGCTCCTGGCGGGTGGTCCGTTGCCGCCGGTCGAGGACGTTCTTCTGCAGCAGGCGGAAGAACGACTCCATAGCCGCGTTGTCGCCTGCCGCCCCGACCCTTCCTGTCGAGCCGGTCATATCGTGCCGGTTGAGCGCCCGAACGAATTCCTGGGCCCGGAATCGCGATCCGCGATCGCTGTGCAGAACGCAGCCGGCGACGTTTTCTCGTCGGGCCACCGCGTTGTCCAGGGCTGCGACGGCCAGGCAGGATTTCATCCGCGAATCGATGGAGTAGCCCACGGTCCGCTTGCTGAAGACGTCCTTGACCGCGCAGAGATAAAGCCTCCCTCCCGCTGTGGGATGTTCGGTGATGCCTGTGAGCCAGAGCCGGTTCGGTCCGTCCGCGGTGAAGTCGCGGCGGACGAGGTCGTCGTGAACTGGCGGTCCGGCCTTCTTGGCACTGCCGCGCTTCTTGCCGAACACGCTCCACCAGCGGTCGTCCCGGCAGATCCGCCACGCAGTCCGGTCCGCCATGCGGGCTCCCGCGGCCCGGGCTTCGTCGGCCCGGAAGCGGTGGCCGAACCCCGGATCTTCGCGGCGGGCGTCGAACAGTGCGTCCGCGCGATACGCCTGCTCGACCGCAGCATCGGTCACCGGCTTGTCGAGCCACCGGTAGCAGGGCTGTCTGGCGGGCTTCAGCACCCGGCACGTGACCGTGACGGGAACCCCGCCGGCGGCCAGCTCTTTCACGAGCAGGCAGATCCTTTTCCCGGCAGGTTCGCCTGCGGCAGACAGGCCGCAGCCCGGCAAAGGACCTCGTTCTCCTGCTCCGGCAACTTGACCCGCCGACGCGGTCGGCAACCACTTGCCCGACCGTCACGCCAGAGCCGCGATTCCCCGCGACCGCACACATCCTCGCGAAACTCTTCCGGATAAGGCTTGGGCACAGCGACATCCCTCCCACCCACCCCACAGGGCAGACCAGTTCAGACGTCACCCGATCATGCGGCAGATCCGCCCTGACCCTGCCCTCTACGGCCAAGGCCATCAGCCGACTAGGCTCCCACCTGCTCACGCGGTTGCACTCCGCAAAGCCGTACGAACCGCCAACGGCCTTACCGCACGGGTCCACGGCCTGGACGGAATCATCACCGATTCCCACGACAAAACCATCGGTCAGATCGGTCCGAGGTCGCGGTTCTCGCGCCGTCAGTCAGCCATGTCGCGGAGTTCGTAGCCCAGGAGCCCCCCTTCGAGCAGGGGGTAGACGAGGTTCTGCACATACCACACCATGTCCGTCATCTCCGGTACGCCCGGGACCTTCCGGCGGTCGACTACTGGGCTGAACCCTGCCGTCGTACGGTCCCGGCGGAGGAGCAGGTGTCCGCCAGTGGCCGCCTGCGGATGGTAGAGGGCGATGGCGACGGCCTGCTCCCGCACCTCATCCGAGTCCAGCATCGCCACGACGTCCGCGGCCTGCTCCGGCTCCACTGACGTCCAGTCCCAGTCGTCGTCTCCTTCGAGCATGTAGGACACCCCGAGAGGTTCCACGGGTCCCCACCCGTGTCCCGCCAGGACACTGAGCACGCCGGCGACGGTCGCGGGGTACTCGAAGGTGAGGTCGATGTCGGCAGTCCGGGACAATGTGCGCTCCTAGCCCATGGGTACGATTTTCCAGGAGAAGCCCTTTTTGGTAAGCCACTCCACGATGTCCTGGGGAATCGGGTTCTCAGAGATGAGGCAGAAATTCTTGCCGCTGGCCATGGCGATTCTTCGAGCGTCGCCCAGGTTCGATCTGAATTTTTCCATGACTTTCGCGTTCCGCTGGGCCAACTCCCAGTATTCGCCAGATTTCGCCTCGTACCAGACCTCGGCGCCGTCCTCGTCGTAGGCGCCGTCGAACTGCCTGCCGCCCTCGCTGAATTCGTCTCTACCGCCGAGTTTCTGTACGAGCTCCTCCTCGTACTTGCGCCCGCGCTGTTGGGCTTTCCTGCCTCCCGAGGGCTCCTCCTCCGGCGGCTCATCCACGGGTGGGGTGCGTCCGCCGCCGCCCCCGTCGCCTCCCTTTCCTCCCGAGCCGCCGCCGCGTGCCTCCGCCTCGGCCATCTCTCGGTCCAACGCCTGGGTGACCTCAGCGGTCTCGGCGTCCACCGCTTCGACCTCGGGCACGTTCTCGGCGGCAGAGGCCAGTACGGTCTCCAACTCGGCCACGCCCTCGGCGGCGCAGTCCGCCACGACGGCATCCATGATGCCGTCGACAGAGGCAAACAGCGCGGCGGCCTCCCCCGCGTCCAGCGCCGCAGCCCCCGCGTCGGAACCGCCGAAGGTGAAAACGCTGCCCAGAACGCCCAGCGCGGTGGTAATGCCCATGGTGATGCCGGCCTCGGACATCTTGTGCTCGAGCTCGCTGTGCGCCTCGTCGATGGCGTGGGCGAACTGCTCACACACCGAGGCGAGCTTGGTGCAGGCCAGATACGCGGTGGACAGCGGCGCCGACCCGCCCGGATCGCCGTCCTGCCAGATCCTCCCCCAGAAGGCTGCCATGGCGGTGACCGCCCCGCTGGTGTTGACGTCGGTGATCGCCTGCACCTGTAAGTGCAGGCTCGCGCCCAGGTTGTTGATGTCCGTCGCGGCGGTACGAAAGGCCGTCGCGGCGTTGCGCAGCTTGTCCTGGTGGCCGTTGACCCAGTACTTGTGAAGCGGCGGGGGCCAGTGGTTGCTGCCACCGCCGATCGCGGTAGGCGGGTCGGGGTAGGTGATGTCGTCTACGACGTCAGGCCAGCCGAAAAGCTGCGGTGCCCCCTTGCCCGCTCTCGGGTTCGAATGGTGGTCGGCCTTGAGGTAGTTGTTCGCCGTCTGCACCAGCCCGTTCGCGCACTGCCCGACGGCCCGGACCGCCGCGGACAACGTTCCGAACAGCGCCTTGGCCGCCGGATCGTAGCCCTTCGCGAACTGCTTGCCGTACGTGTCGTCGCCGGCCATGCCTGCGGCGTTCTGCAGCACCGAGGTCAGTGTGCCGGCGATGCCGTCGAGACGAGTCTGCCCGTCGGCGAAGGTCGTCGCCGCCGCGTTCAGGTCCGCGGGCGTGACGTCTATCGGGCCGGTCGGCTCGCCCCAGCTCACCTGCCGCCGCTCCAGATCCGCAGGTTCGCCGTCTCGGCGCTGTGGTAGTTGCCGTGCGCGGTGTTCGTGACGTGGTGCATGTCGCTCAGGGCTTTGTTCAGGTCGGTCGACGCCTGCCGCCACTGCGCGAAGACCGAGCCGAACCGGTTGCGCGCCTCACCCTGCCAGGATGCCTCGAAGCGCTTCATCCCCGCGTCCAGCTGGGTCAGCAGGTCCTCCAGGTCGTGCGCCTGGCCGGACAGTTCGCCGACTAGCTCGGCCAAGGCGGCCAGTTCCACTTTCAGACGCGAGGTCATCGCGTACCCCCTCCCCGAGGCGGAACCCTCAGAGATCTGCCACCTTGCTGCGCGGCGGTGACACCGGTGGGTCCACGTGCAGTTTGCGGAAGTCGTCCAGCGTTTCCAGATCCTGCGCACTGAACCCGTCGCGGCTCAGTTCGACCGCCTCCCGAACGAAGGCCAACGTCCGCCGCACCGTCCTGGTGTCACCAGTCACACGCCGGTGGATGTCGTGGTACTCCGACGCGGCATCGCTCATCCAGCAGGCCTCCGCAGTGTCGGCCAGCGCGCTCAGCCGACGCTCCAGCGCCTTCAGCAGCCCCTCGGCCTCGCTCATGTCATTCGCAAGGCTTGTCAGATCGTCCGCCGTGAGCCTCAGCATCGGCTCCGCCATGGCACGCTCCTCCCCTGGCCGTCCTTCGTTTCGATCCTGGCATCTTCACCCCGCGTGCGTTGAGGTGCCTGGTAAAGGATGTGCCAAAGCTGTGTGGTGAGGCGCCTGAGAGGCGGAGTTCGAACCTCTGGTCAAGGCCTGACCCGGGATGGGTGATCGTCCTCTTGGGTCTCGGCCAACCACACCCCGAGCCGTAGCCGTCCTGCACGCCTCTGGCTGGCCTTGCAGCAGCTCACAGACAGCGGCTCCGACCAGAACGGCACACAAGAACGGACCCGGGCCGCCGTCGACAAGGCCTACGCGGACCGCCCCGACGAGGGCGACGCCGAGGCCCGCGCGGCGGCGTAAACAGCCCCAGAACTGACGTCACGTCAGTTCTCTTGCGGACTGTATGCGGACCGCAAGGGGGTCCCTGAGTACACCCGGCGGCAAAGCCGCAGGTCAGACGTCGATTTTCGAGCGGTCGAGCGTCGTGGCCGAGTTGGTGATGAACTCCTTGCGCGGCGCGACCTCGTTGCCCATCAGGAGGTCGAAGGCCTGCTCGGCGGCCTCGATGTCGCTGATGTTGATGCGGCGGAGGGTGCGGTGGCGGGGGTCCATCGTCGTTTCGGCCAGCTGGTTGGCGTCCATCTCGCCGAGGCCCTTGTAGCGCTGGATGCCGTCCTTGTAGCGGACGTTGCGGCGCTGGAGGTCGAGCAGGGTCTGGCGCAGTTCGCTGTCGGAGTAGGTGTAGACGTATTTGTCCTGGCCCTTCTTGGGCTGGACCAGCTCGATCCGGTGCAGCGGGGGGACCGCGGAGAAGACCCGGCCCTCCTCCACCATCGGGCGCATGTAGCGCTGGAACAGGGTGAGCAGCAGGCAGCGGATATGGGCGCCGTCGACGTCGGCGTCGGCCAGGAAGATCACCTTGCCGTAGCGCGCCTGGTCGATGTCGAAGGTCCGCCCGGAGCCGGCTCCTATGACCTGGATGATCGCGCCGCACTCGGCGTTCTTGAGCATGTCGGAGATTGACGACTTCTGGGTGTTGAGGATCTTGCCGCGGATCGGCAGCAGCGCCTGGAACTCGGAATTGCGCGCCAGTTTGGCGGTGCCGAGTGCCGAGTCGCCCTCCACGATGAACAGTTCGCTGCGGTCGACGTCGTCGCTGCGGCAGTCGGCGAGCTTGGCCGGCAGCGAGGAGGTCTCCAGCGCCGTCTTCCTGCGCTGCGCCTCCTTGTGCTGCCGGGCCGCGATCCGCGTCCTTGCGGCGGCGACGGCCTTCTCCAGCACCGCGCGGGACTGGGCCTTGGCGTCCCGCTTGGTGGAGGTCAGGAACTCCTTCAGCTCCTTGGCCACCACGGTCGACACGATCCGGTTGGCGGCCGAGGTGCCCAGCACCTCCTTGGTCTGCCCCTCGAACTGCGGCTCGGCCAGCCGTACGGTGACGACGGCCGTCAGCCCCTCCATGGCGTCGTCCTTGACGATGTCGTCCTCGGCGACCCGCAGCAGCTTCGTCGAGCGCAGCGCTTCGTTCACCGTCCTGGTGACGGAGCGCTCGAAGCCCGTCACATGGGTACCGCCCTTGGGCGTGGCGATGATGTTGACGAAGGACCTGGTGGTGGTGTCGTACCCGGTGCCCCAGCGCAGCGCGATGTCGACGCCCAGCTCCCGGGTGACCTCGGTCGGTGTCATATGGCCGCGGTCGTCCAGGACCGGCACGGTCTCCTTGAACGTGCCGCTGCCGGTGAGCCGCACAACGTCGCAGATCGGCTTGTCGGGGGCCAGGAACTCGCAGAATTCGCTGATGCCGCCGTCGAAGTGGAAGGTGTCCTCCACGGGCTTGTCCGACTCGATGCCGCGCTCGTCGCGCACCACGATGGTCAGGCCCGGCACCAGGAACGCCGTCTGCCGGGCCCGCTGGTGCAGCGTGTCCAGCGAGAGCTTCGCGTCCTTGAGGAAGATCTGCCGGTCGGCCCAATACCGCACCCGGGTACCGGTGCGGGTGCGCGGGACCTTCTTGGCCTTCGTGACGCCGCTGGCGGGCTCGAAGGGCGCGTCGGGGCCCGCTCCGCTGAACGAGCCGGGCACCCCGCGGCGGAAGCTGATGGCGTGGGTGTGCCCGCTCCTGTCCACCTCGACGTCCAGGCGGGCCGACAGGGCGTTGACCACCGACGCGCCGACGCCGTGCAGGCCGCCGGAGGCCGCATAGGAGCCGCCGCCGAATTTGCCGCCGGCGTGCAGCTTGGTCATGACGACCTCGACGCCGGACAGGCCGGTCTTGGGCTCGATGTCCACCGGGATCCCGCGGCCGTTGTCCCGGACCTCGATGGAGGCGTCCTCGCGGAGGATCACCTCGATGTGGTCGCAGTGGCCGCCCAGCGCCTCGTCCACGGAATTGTCGATGATCTCCCAGACGCAGTGCATCAGACCGCGGCTGTCGGTGGAGCCGATGTACATGCCGGGCCGCTTGCGAACCGCCTCGAGCCCTTCGAGAACGAGGAGGTGCCGCGCGGTGTAATTGGAGCCGTCGCGATCTGCGCCCGTCAGCAGCGCGGTGGACGGCACGGATGTTTCGGCGGTCACGCGGACAACTCCTCGATCAGGATGGCCTGAAGGTCTTCAGCCGTATCGGTGAGAGGGTACCGAGGTCGGGGGGTGCGGCCACGCCGCGACCCGGTACCCGAGCGCCCATCCTAGTCGTTTTCGAGCAAACGTTCGATCACCCGCGCGAGTGATACACATGTCACGTTCCCAAAGAGGCATGAACCATTTAGGCTCCGGGCACGTCCTCAGCAACACCCCGGCAAGCCGGTCGGGGCCAAGGTTGGGCAAGTACGACAAAAGCACCAAAAGCAACATCCACCGCAAGAACTCCTATTCGCCGCCAATCGGTAACACCCAGTCACCCCGAGGCCCGTTTTCGAGGAAAAGTCGTCAGCGGGAACGTTTTCGGCCTGGTTGGATGTTGACCCTGGTACGACAGCTCGTCGAGCTAGAGAAGAGGCGACGTGACTACTGTTCTGACCCCCGCGAGTCCGCTGACGGCGGCAGACCGCTGCGACCGTTGCGGCGCTCAGGCCTACCTGCGTGTCGTGCTCATCAGTGGCGGTGAACTGCTCTTCTGCGCACACCACGGCCGCAAGTTCGAGCCTGAACTCAAGAAGATCGCTGCGGAAATACAGGACGAGACCGGACGGCTCACCGACCCCCCTGCGCCGGCGGGAGACGACGAGCGCTGACACGTCGCACCAGCGACCAGCTCGGACCTGCGGGCGGACGGACCCCATCAGGGGGTGTCCGCCCGCAGGCCTTCCGTCACATGTGCCGGGCCACCAGCCCAGACACCGCGGAGACGCGCGTGTACACCCCGGGATAGGCCGACTCGGCGCAGCCCGTCCCCCAGGAGACCAGACCGATCAGCCGGCCGTCCGCGACCAGCGGCCCGCCGCTGTCACCCTGGCAGGCGTCCTTGCCGCCTTCGGACATCCCCGCGCACACCATGGATGCACGCAGATACGTACCGTCGCCGGTGCCCGGATAGGCCTTCTCGCACACCGAGTCGGCCAGGACGTCGACCGTGGCCGTCCGCAGCGACTGCGGATACGCGCCCTGCCCCGTCGTATCGCCCCACCCGTAGACCTGCGCCTGGGTCCCCGCCGTATAGGGGGCGGTGTCCTCTGGTCCGGCCATCGGGATGACGGAGCCCTCCGGCAGTGCCTGTGACAGCGTGATCACGGCGACGTCGCCGGCGTTGGTGGCGGCGTCGAAATCGGGATTGACCCACACGTCGGACAGCGGTACTTCCTCACCGGCCGACCCGCTGAGGTCCGTACGCCCGGCGATGACCCGCAGATCCGGCAGTTTGCGCCAGTCGGTGACGCCCAGCGCCTCCTGGCCGAAGCAATGTGCCGCGGTGACGACCGTACGCGGCCCGACCGCCACACCGCCGCAGAACTGCCCCGATCGGCCGGCGCCGAAACGCTGGCGGCTGGAGAGCGCCACGACCCACGGCTCGCTGTCCGTCGTGGTGGGCGCACCGCCGACCACGACTCCGTTGGCGGCGGCCGGGGCCGCGGGCGCCGCCAGGGAGACGGCAAGCGCCGGCAGCAGGGCCGCCGCGGCTATCAGTGCACGGCGGCCGCCCACGGCACGACGGTGCGAGCGGGCGGGGATGGGGACATGCATACGGCCTCCTGACCCTGTGAATCACTCTGGACACCCAGAGTGATTCACAGGGTCGGAGGCCGCATCCGCAAGGATCGGCCGCCCCGCCCGGGCGGGGCGGCCGATCGGGGAACGTCAGTCGAGGTAGTCGCGCAGCACCTGCGAGCGCGACGGGTGACGCAGCTTGGACATCGTCTTGGACTCGATCTGCCGGATCCGCTCCCGCGTGACGCCGTACACCTTGCCGATCTCGTCCAGCGTCTTGGGCTGCCCGTCGGTCAGGCCGAAGCGCATGGAGACGACGCCCGCCTCGCGCTCGGACAGGGTGTCGAGCACCGAGTGCAGCTGCTCCTGCAGAAGCGTGAAGCTCACCGCGTCCGCGGGCACGACCGCCTCGGAGTCCTCGATCAGGTCACCGAACTCGCTGTCGCCGTCCTCGCCGAGCGGGGTGTGCAGCGAGATCGGCTCACGGCCGTACTTCTGGACCTCGATGACCTTCTCCGGGGTCATGTCGAGTTCCTTGGCCAGCTCCTCCGGGGTGGGCTCGCGGCCCAGGTCCTGGAGCATCTGGCGCTGCACCCTGGCCAGCTTGTTGATGACCTCGACCATGTGCACCGGGATACGGATGGTGCGGGCCTGGTCGGCCATCGCGCGGGTGATCGCCTGGCGGATCCACCACGTGGCGTACGTGGAGAACTTGAAACCCTTCGTGTAGTCGAATTTCTCGACCGCACGGATCAGGCCCAGGTTGCCTTCCTGGATCAGGTCCAGGAAGAGCATGCCGCGGCCGGTGTAGCGCTTGGCCAGCGAGACGACGAGCCGGAGGTTGGCCTCCAGCAGGTGGTTCTTGGCCCAGCGCCCGTCCTCGGCGATGATCTCCAGCTCGCGCTTGAGCTTGGGAGCGAGCTTGTCGGCAGCCGCCAGCTTGTCCTCGGCGAAGAGGCCCGCCTCGATACGCTTGGCCAGCTCCACCTCCTGCTCGGCATTGAGCAGCGGGACCTTGCCGATCTGCTTGAGGTAGTCCTTGACCGGGTCGGCGGTGGCCCCGGCGACCGCGACCTGCTGCGCGGGCGCGTCGTCCTCGTCGTCGTCGGAGAGCACGAAGCTCTCGGACTCCGTCTTCTCGGTCTCTTCCTCGCCGGCCTTGCCGGGAGCGACGTCCTCGAGCGACTCCTCCGCCTCGACCGCCTCGTCCTCGCCCCCGGAACCGGCGGTCTTCTTGGCCGCCGCCTTCTTCGCGGGGGCCTTCTTGGCGGCAGTCTTCTTGGCGGCGGTCTTCTTCGCGGGCGACTTCCTGGCTGCTGGGTTCTCCGCCTCCACCGATGGCTCCACCGTGGTCTCGGCCTCGGCTGCCGCCTCGGAAGCGGTGGCCCTGGGCGCAACGGTCTTCTTGGCAGGGGCCGCCTTGGTGGCGACCGTCTTGGTGGCAGTACGCTTCGCCGGGCTCTTGGCTGCGACGCTCTTACGGGTGCGCTTGGGCGCCTCAGCGGCACTCACCATCAGCGTCACACCCTCCTCGTCGAGGACCTGGTTGAGGCTGCGCAGAACGTTCTTCCACTGGGTTGCCGGAATCTGGTCCGCTTCGAACGCCCGACGCACATCGTCGCCTGCGATCTGCCCCTGGGCCTTACCCTGCTCGATGAGCGCCATCAGAGACTCGGACTCGGCGATCTCGGACGGGAGCGTACGGGATGTGCTGGCCGACACGAACAACCTCTCGGAACGATGGGAACGACTCGGTGGAACCGCACAGCGACTCAGCGTCAAGCTCAATGCTGAATATTCCTCGTACGGTCGCCACCTCTTAAGTCATCGCACTGCCTCGCCTGGCGTTACGCCCAGCTTACGTGGCCCGAGTCACACCCCAAATTGTGCAGATCAGCGGCAAAGCCTGACATGTGCCACGCACGGAGCCGCCGCAGGCCCCTGACTACGGGGTCCACGGCGGCCCGGCGGGGCGGTCAGTGCTCTCGGGGGGCTGGGACGACGTGGTCGGCGGGAGCGGCCTGCTCCGACGGAGCGGAGAGCAGCTGGCGCATCGCCGCCTCCGCCGTGCCGCCGTCTCCGCCGGCGAGCGCGTCGACGATCCGGTGGTGGAGTCCCACCGAGGCGTCGCCGGGCCGCTCGCAGCCGGTGACCGGGCCGCCGGAGACGTGCAGCGCCGACGACACGATGCCGGACAGGTGCTCCAGCATGCGGTTGCCGGCGACCTGGAGCAGCAGGGCGTGGAATTCCACGTCCGCGCGCGTAAAGGTGAGCGCGTCGCCCTGGGCGGCGGCGTGCGCCATGATCTCGGCCATGTCGGCCAGCCGCTGCTGCACGTCCTCGCGGCCGTGGCCCGCGGCGAGCCGGGCGGCGAGCGGTTCGATGGTCCAGCGCAGTTCGAGCAGTTCGCGGCGCTGTTCGTCGCGCTGCGGCCCGAAGGCGCGCCATTCGATGATGTCGGGGTCGAGCAGATTCCAGTCGCTGACCGGCCGGACCCGGGTGCCGACATTGGGCCGGGCGCTGACCAGGCCCTTGGCCTCGAGGACCCGCAGGGACTCGCGCACCACGGTGCGGGAGACCTCGAATCGCTGGCCGATCTCCTCGGGGACCAGAGGGCGGTCGGCGCCCAGGTCGCCGGAGACGATCATCTGTCCGAGCTGCTGAACGAGTTGGCCGTGCAGTCCCCGGCCACGGTTGCCGCCGGCCCGGCGGCCCACCCGGGTCATGTCCGAGTCCAGGCCTTCCCAGGAGCCGAGCCCTGGACGGTCGCCACCGGGGGCGTCGGCATACGAGTAGCGGTCCAGCTCGCCCGGGCCGGCGATGCCGGAGTCGGCGGATCGAGCCGCGGTCATCATGGTGTGCGCAAGGGTACTCACGCATCCTTTGTCGGCGATGCCGATGCGCGCCTTGAGGGCTTTGCTGAAAAGCACACGAAAGGGTGAGCGCTCATCACCTGATAATTGACGTTTTATGAGGACGAATCATCCCTCTTCGCCGTCGGTCCCGACAGGCCCCGCGGACGGAAGGGGAGTTGACCTGCGGCCGCGCCTGCGCCCGCGCAAGGCACCTGCCAGATAGGCGATGACCAGGCCTGACAGCGACAACACCAGTGCGAGGACGAGCGGTTGCGCCGCCGAGTGCAGCGCCGCGAGAGCCGCACGGTCGTCGGCTTGCGGCGCTCCGCTGAGCACCGACCACAAGGCGCCGCCCGCGTCGAGGAATTGCCGCCCGGTGCGACCACCGAGCAAGGCCCGTACGCCCGGTGCGATCAGCAGCGGCACCGACAGGACCGCGGACAGCCCGAGCGCCGTCGTACGGAACGCGCATGCCGCGAGCACCCCGGTCCACGCGCACCCGACGGCCAGCGCCGCCCAGCCCGCCGTGGCGGCCGACAGCGCCGTCGGGTCGGGGGTGCGGCCGGGGCCGAGGGCGAGCCGCAGCACGGCGGTGTCCGCCAGCGCCGCCAGAACGGCGAGCACCAGCGCGAGGGCGCCGCTCACCGCGAGCTTGGCGGCGAGCAGCCGCGGTGCCCGGGGTTCGGGGCCGAAGCCGGGGGTCAGCGCGGGGAAGGCGAACTCCTGCCCGTACGACAGCGCTCCCAGCGCTCCGGCGCCGACCGCGGCGGCGGGCAGCGGAAGCGCCGCGGGCCAGCCGGACAGCAGCCGCAACGGTGACGCGTGGACGGCCCCGCCGCGGGCCAGCAGCAGCGCACCGAGCACGGACGCGACAAGGGCCGCCGCCGCGGTCGGCCAGGGGCTCCGCACACCGAAGCAGCGGCGCAGTTCGTAGCGCACCGGCCGCAGCGGGCTGTGCGGCATACGGTGCGGCGAGGACCGGCGCTGCTCGGGGACGGCGCGCGAGGCGTCGTCCCCGTCGTCCGTGGACGGGCCGGTGTCCTGGGCCGCCGCTGTCTCGTCCGCCAGCTGGTGCAGCAGGATGCCGTTCCGGTAGGCGACCTCGCCGACTGCCGCCGACGTGGCACCGTAGACAGCGATACGGCTCCCGCTGGTCGCGACCACCTCCGCACCGTCCTCCGCGAGCAGCCCGGCCAGCCGCTGGGCGTACGGCGACCGTACGGCCACGTACGGCCGCAGCCGGGTGCCGGCGAAGAGCGCCGCCGGCTGGTCGGCGACGATCCGGCCGTCCGCGAGGGCGATCACCCGGTCGGCGGTCCTTGCCAGCGCTCCGGGGTCGCGGCCGGTCAGGAGCACGGCGCCGCCCGCGGCCGCGTGACGGCGTACGAGCGCGTGCATCCAGGCCGCCTCGCGCGGCGGAAGCTCGCGGACCGGGTCGTCGAGGACGAGCGCGTGCGGGTCGGGCAGCAGCGCCACGGCGAAGGCCAGCCGCCGGTCCATGCCGAGCGAGTACGTGCCGAGGCGCCGGTCGGCCACCGCGTCGAGGCCGACGGTTTCCAGCAGGTCGTCGGCGCGCGCGGCTTCCAGGCCGTGCGCGGCGCAGAGCATGCGCAGATGGCCGCGCGCGGTGCGGCGCGGGTGTCCAGGGACGTCGCCCAGGACCGCGCCGATCGCGTGGGCGGGCCTGGCCAGTTCGTGCAGCGGGCGGCCGTCGACGAGCGTTGCGCCCCGGCCGGCCTGCAGGCCGAGCAGCAGGCGGGCGGCGGTGGACTTGCCCGACCGAGCGGGTCCGAGCAGACCGGTGACCTCGCCCGAGCGGATGTCGAAGGTGAGGTCGGCGACGGCGGGCGGGGCGCCGCGGCGGGGCATGCTGGTCAATCCGATGGCCTGGATCACCCTCGCACCATAACGCCAGAAAAGGGGCAAACCGCCCCGCGAACTACACCTCGGGCCTGAGCATCGGCGGATTGAGCAGAGTGGCCCCGCCGGCCCTGAACAACTGTGCGGGACGGCCGCCCTGACGAGTTGTCGTCCCCCCGGTCGGCACCAGGAAGCCCACCGTGCCGGTCACCTTGCGGTGGAAGTTGCGCGGGTCGAGCGCCACCCCCCAGACCGCCTCGTAGACCCGGCGCAGCTCCCCCACGGTGAATTCGGGCGGGCAGAAGGCCGTCGCCAGGGACGAATACTCGATCTTCGACCTGGCCCTTTCCACCCCGTCCGACAGGATCCGCGCATGGTCGAAGGCCAGTGGCGCCGTCTCGCCGGGGTGCTGCTGCCCGCCCTCGGCCAGCAGCGTGCCGACCGGCGCCCAGCGCGCGCTGCGCGCGTCCCCGCCGGCCTTCGGCGCGGGCAGATCGGGGGCGAGCACGAGATGGGCGACGCTCACCACCCGCATCCTCGGGTCACGCTGCGGATCGCCGTAGGTCGCGAGCTGCTCCAGGTGGGCGCCGCTCTGCGCCCGCAGCCCGGTCTCCTCGGCCAGTTCGCGCGCGGCGGCCTGCGACAGGTCCTCGTCGGCCCGGACGAACCCACCGGGCAGTGCCCATCGCCCCTGATAGGGAGGCTCGCCACGGCGTACTGACAGCGCGCAGAGCGCGTGATGTCGCACTGTGAGCACGACCAGGTCGACGGTGACGGCAAAGGGCGGAAAGGCCGACGGGTCGTAGGGCGACATGCCGCGATCCTAGTCGTCTGCTTGACGATAATCAGCCGGATCGACACCTCTCCGCGATCACGTCCTCCGGTCGTCCCGCCTGCCGCAGGCACCGAGCCGCAGCCCCGGTGCGGCCTCCTCGACCATCGCCGTCCCCCGCCGGCCGACCCGCACCGCGAACGGCTCCTCCGCGATCCGTATCCCGCTCAACCGAACGGCCCCCAGCGGCGCGCAGGACAGTGGCCGCAGCGCGACGGACCCGCCCGGCGCGTCCGGCCGTACCCCGGCCAGCGCGGTCAGCAGATGGACCGATCCGGCCGCCGCGAGCGCGGCGGGACGGCAGGCCATCGGATGCGGGCACGGCGGCCCGCTGCCCGTCCGCTGCTCCCCCGCGTATATCTCCGGCAGGCGCAGGCCGAACGCCCCCGCCGCGTCGAGCACCTCCTTCATCAGCGAAGCGGCGGCCTCATCGAGCCCCGCTGCCGCCAGCCCCGCCACGGCCACGGCGGTCTCATGGACCCGCACAGCACCACTGCGATGCCCGAACGGGCTGTAGCCGGGCGAGCCGGCCGACAGCGTCCGCAGGCCCCAGCCGCTGTCGAGCCCTGCCGTGGTAAGCAGCCGCCCGAGCTGCGCGGTCCGTGCATCGTCCAGCAGGCCGTCCGCCGCCCTGCCGCCGCCGGAAAGCCCGGTGTCGAGCAGATGGGCCAGCGCCGACGACACGGCGTCCAGCGCCCTGCCGTCGGCGGTGCACGCTGCGGCGGGCCGACCACCGCCGGATTCGTGGATCCAGAACCGCTCGCGGAACGCCGCCCGCAGCGCCGCCGCCCGGTCCCGCCATTCCTCCGCTCCCGGCCGGCCGAACGCGTCGAGCAGATCAGCGCCGTGCAGCGCGGCCCGGTGCGCATGGGCCTGCACCTCCGTGCGCAGCGGCCCGCCGGGCGCGGGGTCCGCCACGAGTCCGCCCGCCTCCGACGCCGCCACGGCGCCGCGCAGCCAGTCCAGGCAGCGCTCCGCCGCGGGCAGCAACGGCTCCGTCTCACGGGCGGGCAGTCCCCAACGCCACGCCTCCGCCAGCACGCTCACGAACAGCAGCGTCGCCTCCGTCCCCGAGGACAGCGGCGGCAGGTGCGGGCCCGTATCCCGCGGCGCACCGGGGATCCGTCCGGTGCCGGGGTCCTGCATCCGCGCGAGCGTACGCAGCGTCCCCGCCGCCAGCCGGGTGCCGAACGGAAGCAGCATCCGTGCGGCCCACAGCGCGTCGGACGGTGCCAGTCCGAGCCGCCACGGCGCCCCGGCCGCCGCATGGATGTCCGCCGGATGCCGCGGGTCGCGCAGCAGCAGACCGTGGAGGTCGTCGAGCGCGGCGCCGAGCAGGGCGCCGGCCCTCGGGTCGTCCGCGTCCAGTGCCGCGTCGGGCCACAGCCGTGGCGGCCGCGCGGGCCGGGACGGGCCGGGGATGGCGCCGACCGCCGCGACAGGCCCGGTCCCCAACTCGACCGTCCGCGACGCCCCGGCCGGCAGGTCCACCCGCCAGCCCAGCCGGCCCGCCGCGGCGAGCACCACGTCCGGCGCGGGCCGGGCCGTCGTCTGCACCACGTGCTCGCCGTCCGACCACCGCAGCCCCGCACCGCTGACCGTGCAGGACACCTCGGCGCCTGCCCGGCCCGCGGCGACCGCGGCCAGCGCTGCCAGGTCGGTGCCCAGGGTGATCTCGACCGGCAGCCGCAGCCGCACCGGGCCCGTGTTGGTCAGCGTGATCCGCTCCGTGCCGTCGACGGACCTCACCCGCTCGACGGTGACGGAAGGGTCGGGGCCGCGGTCGGCCGCCGTCCGCACCAGCGCCATGAAGCGGACCCGGTCGGCGCCCAGCATCGCGGCCTGCACGGCGAGCGGTTCTGCCCCCGCCACGGTCAGCACGCACCGGGCCAGCAACCGGCGCCCGTCGCGGTAGAGGCCGTCGAATCCCTCTCCTCTCAACTGCCCGCACCGGCCCGAGACCGCGAGCGCCGGGGCGGCCACGCAGATCAACGCGTCGTGGACGGCGATCGGCGCTCGGTCCGCCCGGACCGGTCCGGGGTGCGGCGGTGACTTCACCGCCGCCCGCCCGCCCGCGTACCGCACCGCCGCCGGACTGGCTCGGTGATCGAGGCCGCGTTGGGCCGCGAACGGTTCGGCTGTCGCGCTGTGTGCTGCACATGTGATGAACGGCGTGTCGCGCACACAGGTCACGGGCCGTCTACGGTTCTTGAACGAAGGGCACCATTCGCGCCGCCCCCGCATCCCGCGGAGCAGCAGAAAAGAGGCAGCATGCCCGTCCATCGCCAGCCCGGCACCATCGTCACCGACCACCGCCTCCAAGTGCCGCTCGATCACACGGCACCCGGCGGTGAGCACATCGAGGTCTTCGTGCGGGAGGTGGTGGCGGCGGACAAGGACGCCGACCGGCGGCCCTGGCTGCTGTACCTGCAGGGGGGACCCGGCAACCGCAGTCCGCGTCCGCTGGGCCGGGACGGTTGGCTGGCGCGAGCTCTGGACGACTATCGCGTGCTGCTGCTCGACCAGCGCGGCACCGGGCTCTCCACTCCCGCGAACCGCCAGACGCTGCCCGCGCGCGGTGACGCGGCCGCGCAGGCCGAATACCTCTCGCATTTCCGGGCCGACACGATCGTGCGGGACTGCGAATTCATCCGGCGCCGGCTCCTCGGGATCGATGAGCCGTGGAGCATCCTCGGCCAGAGCTTCGGCGGCTTCTGCGCCGTCACCTACCTGTCCTTCGCGCCCCAGGCGCTCAGCGAAGTGCTGATCACCGGCGGTCTTCCGGGACTGCGGGCGACACCCGAGGGGGTCTACCGCGCGGCCTACCCGCGGATCCGGCGCAAGAACGCCGCGCACTACGCCCGCTACCCCGAGGACGTCGCCGCGGTCCGGGACATCGTCCGCCATCTGCGCGACCGCCCCGCCACACTTCCGGGCGGCGGCGTGCTCACCCCGCGCGCCTTCCAGGCACTCGGCCTGATGCTGGGCTCGGGCACCGGTTCGCACACGCTGCACTACCTGATCGAGGACGCCTTCGTCACCGGGCCCGCCGGACGCCTGCTGTCCGACTCCTTTCTCTCCGAGGTCCAGGGGCATCTGTCCTTCGCCGGCGGCCCTCTCTACGCGGTCCTGCATGAGGCGACCTACGGCCAGACGTCCGTATCCGCTCAGGGGACCCGGTGGGCGGCCGAGTCCGTCCGGGGCGAATTCCCCGATTTCGATGCGGACGCCGCGCTCGACGGCGAGGGACCGGTGCTCTTCACCGGGGAGACCATCCACCCGTGGATGTTCGAAAGCGATCCGGCGCTTGCACCACTGCGCGAGACGGCCGAACTGCTGGCGCAGCGCGAGCAGTGGCCGGACCTCTACGACCCGGACCGGCTGGCGCGCAACGAGGTGCCTGTCGCGGCGGCCGTCTATCACGACGACATGTACGTCGACACGGCCGATTCGCTGGCGACCGCCCGGGCGATCCGGGGCCTGCGGACCTGGGTCACCGACGAATACGAGCACGACGGCCTCCGAGTGAGCGGCGGCCGGGTCCTCGACCGGCTGCTCCGGCTGGTCCGCGGCGAACTGTAGTCGCCTCCAAGATCCTTCTGCGCCGGGTGCTCTGCAGGGACCGCCGCACCACTTCGGGGTCCAGCCCCTGGCTGACGGCGTGCTGAAGCAGACGGGCGAAGGTGCAGTGGGGTTCGAGGTCGAGTGCCCGGTACAGGGCGACACGCGCCTGCGCCTCGTCGTCCGAGCACCAGGCGACCCAGCCGGTCAGGGCGAGCAGCGGCGCCGCGTGCTCCGCATACGGCCCCGTGCAGCGCCTGGCCAGCGCCCGCCACAGCCGGATCGCCGCGTCCGCCCTGGCCGGGTCCGCCCACTCCGCGACACGGTCACGTGCCTCGCGGTCCTGGAGGCCCAGGATCATCTCGGCCGCATCACCGTGCACGAGGAGGGCGTCGTCCCTCCTGTCGGCCCGCACCGGATCGGTGACCGGAGCTGCCGAGCCGAACGCCTCCAGGGCGATACCCGCCAGTTCGACCGTGCGCTGCGTGACAGAGACGCTGGTGCTTCTGTCGAGCATGCGCGGCACCAGCCTGGCGCACGCCAGGTCGAGCGCAGTTTCGTACTCGGCATCCCGCGGCTCGACGGGCCGGAGCCGGGACTCCAGGTCGCGCAGCGACAACGGCATCCGGATGCCGTTGTACGCGGCAACGGCGGCGATCGCGGATCCGCCGGGCTCCGCAAGGGGCACACCGCCGTCCGGGAGGTGCACCGCGCCGCCGGGCTCGGGCCGGCAGTACGACCACCAGCGGCCCCCCGAGACGCAGAGCGCCTCGATCACCGGAACGTCCAGTTCACCGCAGGCGATGCGGATCTGCTGGGCGAACGGCCGCAGGCGCTCCATCACCTCGGAGGAGCGCTCGCCCGCGCGCGGGTCCCGGCAGAGGAAGACCACGATGGAGGACGGTCGGCCGCCGCGCTGCACGCTGCCCGTCACCAGGCAGTCCGCGAGCTGCTTGGCGAGCTGCGGCCACTCCTCGGGGTCCTGCGGGTCCTCGGGCAGCCCGACCCGCAGCCTGCCTCCGAAGCGCCCCTGCTCGCCGTGCAGGGCCAGCAGGACCACCGAGTCGTCGGGGTGGTAGCCCATCAGGAACGGCAGGGCGTCCACGAGTTCGTCCGGCCCGCGCAGGACGATCTTCATGTCGCCTGCCGACGACGATGACTCTCCGTACTGAGTTCGGTTGCTCTGTGTCATGACTTGAGCTTGCCGCAGAGAGCGCACTTCCCACCAGATCCCCTCAAGACCTGTGGATAACTTTGGACCCGGAGTTATCCACAGGTCGCCGAACGGCGTTGGCGTTCTGTCGGTGGTGTCCTGTTGCATGGAGGCATGACTGAAACGACCACCGAACTGCGTACCGCCGCCGACACCGTCCTGAGCCGGCTCGTCGGTGCGGAACCGGGCGCCGCGCGGCTGCGCGAGGACCAGTGGCGCGCCGTCGAAGCGCTGGTCGCGCACGCGCGCAGGACGCTGGTGGTGCAGCGCACCGGCTGGGGCAAGTCGGCGGTGTACTTCGTGGCCACCGCGCTGCTGCGTGAGCGCGGCGCCGGTCCCACCGTGATCGTCTCGCCGCTGCTCGCGCTGATGCGCAACCAGGTCGAGGCGGCCGCCCGGGCCGGAATCACGGCCCGCACGATCAACTCGTCCAATGCCGAGGAGTGGGGCGGGATCGAGGCGGAGGTGGCGGCGGGCGAGGTGGACGTCCTGCTCGTCAGCCCTGAACGGCTCAACAATCCCGACTTCCGGGATCAGGTGCTGCCCAAGCTCGCGGCGACGACCGGCCTGCTGGTCGTGGACGAGGCGCACTGCATCTCCGACTGGGGACACGACTTCCGTCCCGACTACCGGCGGCTGCGCACCATGCTCTCCGACCTCCCGCCGGGAGTGCCCGTGCTGGCGACCACGGCGACCGCCAACGCCCGGGTGACCGCGGACGTCGCGGAGCAGCTCGGCACCGGCATGACAGGCGCGGACGACGAAGGCACCCTTGTCCTGCGCGGGCCGCTCGACCGCGAGAGCCTGTCACTCGGTGTGCTGCGGCTGCCCGACGCGGCGCACCGGCTGGCCTGGCTCGCCGACCACCTCGACACCCTCCCGGGCTCGGGGATCATTTACACCTTGACGGTGGCCGCCGCCGACGAGATCACCGCCTTCCTGCGGCAGCGCGGCTACCCGGTGGCCGCCTATTCCGGCCGGACCGAGAACGCCGACCGGCAGGCGGCCGAGGCGGATCTGCTCGCCAACCGCGTCAAGGCGCTGGTGGCGACCTCCGCTCTCGGCATGGGATTCGACAAGCCGGACCTCGGCTTCGTCATCCATGTCGGTTCACCCTCGTCCCCGATCGCGTACTACCAGCAGGTCGGCCGCGCGGGCCGCGGCGTCGACCACGCCGAGGTCCTGCTCCTCCCTGGCCGGGAGGACGAGTCGATCTGGCGGTATTTCGCCTCGCTGGCGTTCCCGCCGGAGGAGCAGGTCCGCCGTACGGTGGCCGTGCTCGACGAGGCCGACCGGCCGCTGTCGGTGCCCGCGCTGGAGACCCGGGTCGATCTGCGCCGCTCGCGGCTGGAGATCATGCTCAAGGTGCTCGACGTCGACGGCGCGGTCCGCCGGGTGCGCGGCGGATGGACTGCCACCGGCCAGCCATGGGCGTACGACACCGAGCGGTACGCCTGGGTCGCGCGCCAGCGCGAGGCCGAGCAGCAGGCGATGCGCGACTACGCGGGAAGCACCGCGTGCCGGATGGAATTCCTGCGCCGCCAGCTCGACGACGACCAGGCTGAGCCGTGCGGACGCTGCGACAACTGCGCAGGGGCGCGCTTCCCCGTGGAGGTCTCCGCCGCAGCACTCGACTTCGCACGCCGCGCGCTGGGCCGTCCCGGTGTGGAGTTGGAGCCGCGCAAGATGTGGCCGACGGGCCTTGAGGCGATCGGCGTCTCCCTCAAGGGCCGCATTCCGGCAGGAGAGCAGGCGTCGACCGGGCGGGCGCTGGGCCGGTTGTCCGACATCGGCTGGGGCAACCGGCTGCGGCCGATGTTCGCCGACGGGGCGGCGGACCGGCCCGTACCGTCCGAGGCGGTGGAGGCCGTGGTGCAGGTCCTCTCCGACTGGGCCAGGGGCCCGGGCGGTTGGGCCAGCGGTGAACCGGACGCACCGGCCCGGCCGGTCGGCGTGGTCGCGATCGCCTCGCGCAACCACGGCGTGCTGGTGGAGACCCTCAGCGCCCGCGTCGCGGAGGTCGGCCGGATGCCACTGCTCGGCAGGGCCGAGTACACGCAGGACGCGGATCCCGGCGGGGTGCCGCGCAGCAACAGCGCCCAGCGCGTGCGGGCACTGCACGCAGCATTCGTGCTGCCGCCGGAATTGATTGAAGCTGTGAAGGCGGCGTCCGGCCCTGTGCTGCTGGTCGATGATTTCTCGGACACCGGCTGGACACTGGCTGTCACCGCCCGCCTGCTGCGCCGGGCCGGCGCGACGGCGGTGTTCCCGCTGGTCCTGGCCGTGCAGGGGTGAGGGATCCGGGGGCCGGGCCGGGGCCGGGATCTATCCGACGGAGGGGACCATTCCGGTCGCGAACGCCAATTGCCCGTTGCCGCGGGGCAGTACGCGGGGAAGAATTGGAGGCGGATCCCCGAACGGCTCTCCGAGCCCCCTGACCGGCGCACGCCCGCGGCCGGTCCGCGGGTGTATCCGTGAAGGGAGGACCGTGACCATCGGCTTCGTTCCGGAGACGTCCTCCGCCACCACCTCCCCCGCGTCGCGCACCCTGGAGCCAGCCGAGTGGACCGCCATCGGCATTCCACTGCTGGCGAGCCCGCGCGAGGTGGTCAAGGACCTGCACACGAGGCATCTGCCGTCACCGTCCACCGCGGTGATCGCGGTGTACGACCCGGACGGCCGGATCCGGGCCAGCGCGTCGTTCGCCGGCCGCAGCGGTGTCGTGGACGGCTGGGAACGCCGCAATGCGCTGCTGTCCCATCTGCGCCATGTCATTCCGCATGACCTGCGCCTGCGCACTCCGGTGCGCACCGCGGTACTGATGATCTGCCGCGACGGGGTGCCGGGGTGGACCGCGGAGGACGGCGCCTGGATGTGGGGACTGCGCGACGCCTGCACCCTCCACGGGCTGCGCTGCGGCTCGTACGTGACGCTCACCGGCGACGGCTGGCACGTCATCGGTGAGAACCGCGCCGGGCGGACGCCGAACGCCAACTCGTGGTCGCGCGCCCGGACCGACCAGGCGCCCGCGGTCGCCAGCGGCACGCCGCAGACACTGCGTCGCGTGTCCGCGCGCTGAGCGTCCCCGGGCGGATTCGGTCCGCCCCGGGGACGCTCAGGCGCTGGTGCCGAGCGCGCTGTTGATACGTGCCGGGTCGCCGCAGACGATCAGCAGAACACCGGCCCGGGCCAGCGCGGTGGCCAGCGCCCGCGGCAGCGTGTCGTCGTTGCCGCCGTTGAGCGCCACGACCACCACCGGCCGGCCGGTGGCACGCGGGGCGGCGATGTCGGCGTAGAAGACGTCGTCGGCGGCGGCGTGCTGGGCCCAGTAGGACGGTTCGCCGAAGCTGAGTTCATGGATCGCCCACGGATGCTGCTCGCCGGTGGTCAGCACCAGGACCTCGCCGGGGGCACGGCCGGTGTCGAGCAGCAAGTCGACGGCCTCCTCCGCCGCGTCGAGTGCTCCCTCGACCGGGGCCGGGATGAGCTGGATCTGTGCGGATCCGGTGGAGGACGGGCGCTGCGCGGGCACCTCCGCGCCCTTCGGCGCGGCAGCAGCCGGAGCCGGCTGGGTCGCAGCCGTCGGACCGGTGGTGTCGCTCGGGCGGCTGCTTCCGGCGTGGCCGGACGGCGAGCCGACGGCGGCGACGGCCCTCGGCGGTGCCGGCCGTGGCGCGGCGGGCCGCGGCGGGCCTGGGACAGGACGGGGGGTCGACGCACTCCGGCCGCTGGTCGGAGCAGTGCGGGGACCCGGGACGCTCTCGTGAATCTGAGGCTCCTCGGGGGTGAGAGGCATGAGTTGATGTCTATCAAATGCGCACCGAATGCGCAGCGGGGGGTGGGGGCTGGATCAGAAATCGAAACCGAGTTGTTCCCCTGAGTCGTCCGGATTGCGAACCTTCTTCAGGTGCTGCCAGCGCGGCAGCGCGTCCAGGTACGACCACGACATCCTGTGCAGCGGCGTCGGACCCAGTTCCTCAAGTGCCGAGCGGTGGACGGGCGAGGGATAGCCGGCGTTGTCGCCGAACGCGAACGGGGCGTAGTCCGCGCCGAGTTCGGCCATCTCACCGTCGCGCCGCACCTTGGCGATGACGGAGGCTGCGGCGACAGACACGCACGACTGGTCGCCCTTGATCACCGTCCTGACCTGCCACGGCCCTCCGGCGCCCAGGTAGTTGTGCTTGCCGTCGAGGATGACCGCCTCCGGCGGCTCGGGCAGTCCTTCGAGAGCACGCAGCGCCGCGAGCCGCAGGGCGGCCGTCATGCCCAGTCGGTCGATCTCCTCGGGCGACGACTGGCCGAGCGCGTAGGACGTCACCCAGCCGGTGAGTACGGCCGCCAGGCGGGTGCGGCGGTTGGGGGTGATCAGCTTGGAGTCGGTGAGGCCTTCCGGCGCGCGGCGCAGGCCTGTGACGGCGGCGCAGACGGTGACCGGTCCGGCCCAGGCGCCGCGCCCCACCTCGTCGATGCCTGCGACGGTCTTCACGCCGAGTGTGGCGCGCATCGAGCGCTCGACGCTGTGTGTGGGTGGTTGGTACGCCATGGCGGGCACCAGCCTACTCGCCGTTCCGCCGCGCCTTCCACGGGCCGCGATCAGGACATCACGGCCCAGTCCGGCAGCACTTCGGTCCGCTTGGTCCATGCCGCCGGCGGCTCGCCGCCCGGCCGTGCGGCTACGATGCCGCCGACGATCGCGCAGGTCGTGTCGACATCGCCGCCCGCCTTCGCGGTGGTCCAGAACGCCTGCTCGTAGGCCCCGAGGTGGCGCGCCGCCGACCACAGGGCGAACGGCACGGTGTCGTGGGCGCTCGTACGCCGGCCGCAGCCCAGCACCGCTGCCACGGTGCCGACGTCGGCGTAGTCGAGCATGTCGCGGGCCCGGCGGACGCCGGCCTGCACGGCGCTGCGCGGCACGAGCTCGAGGACCGCGCCGAGCAGGTCGGACGGGTCCTGCGGCCCCGCGGGGTCGGCGGCGAGCGCCGCTGCGGCGGCCACTGCCATCGCACCGGCGACCGCTTCCCGGTGCTGGTGCGTGGTGTACGCCGAGATCTCGGCCTGGTGGGCTGCCTGGACGGGGTCCCCCGCGTACCAGGCGCCGAGCGGAGCGACCCGCATCGCGGCGCCGTTGCCCCACGATCCCTGCCCGTTGAAGAGCCCCGCCGCCAGTTCCCGCCAGTCGGCACCTTCCTGGCAGATCAGCCGGAGCATGCGGTTGACGGCAGGGCCGTAGCCGCGGTCGATGTCGTGGTGCTCGGCGAAGGACACGGCGAGCGCGTCCTGGTCGATACGGCCGTGCGCGGCGAGTACGGCGAGCACTGAGCAGGCCATTTCGGTGTCGTCGGTCCACTGCCAGATGCCCGGCGGCAGTTCACCGTGCTGGAGTCCGGAGTAGTGGGCCGGGACGAAGAACTGTGAGCCCAGGGCATCGCCCACGGCCAGGCCCTGGAGGCTGGTGAGGGCGCGGGAGATGCGTGCGGAGTGGGTGGTGTGAGCCGTCATGACGTCGGAAACTCTGACATCGTGCCTGTTCCGGGTCAATCTCCTTGTGCCGAAACTCACCCGTCGCCGCCACCGGGCGGACCCGGTGTGCGCCACCGTTCGAACGGCCGGTCCAGGGTGTACTGGCCCGACGCCCCGAGCAGCAGGGTGCGCGTCTCGGCGTTGTCCGGGTTGGACAGGGCCTCGAACTCCTCGACCGTCCAGTGGAACCAGCGCATGCAGAACAGCCGCATGGTGAGCCCGTGGGTGACCATCAGGACGTTCGGCGGGAAGTCCTCCTTGTCGAAGGCGCGGTAGAGGGTTTCCAGGAACGCTCCGACCCGGTCGTAGACGTCCGCGCCGCTCTCCCCCATCGCGAAGCGGTAGAAGAAATGGCCGTACGCGTCCCGCGCCTTGCGCTGCCGCTGGATGTCCTCGATGTCCTGCCAGTTGCCCCAGTCCTGCTCCCTGAGCCGCGGTTCCTCCTTGGCCCTGATCAGGCGAGGATCCAGACCGAGCGCACGGTAGGTGTGCCAGGTGCGCCGGTACGGGGACACGAACGCCTGGACCCGTTCGTCGCCGAACAGCTCACGCAGCCCCTCGCCGGCCTGCGCGGCCTGGCGGACGCCGGCGGCGGTGAGTTCCAGGGCGTGGTCCGGCACCCGCTCGTAAATGGTGTCGTCCCTGTTGCCCTGGGACTGGCCGTGCCGGATGAGCACGATGCGGCGAGGACGTCCCATGGCGATCAGCCTATGGTGCGACCGGAACGGCGGCTCGGCGGGGCCACCGGGTGGCCCGCTGCGGATTCAGCGCCCGGCCGCGGCCGGCCCGGCTATGAGGTCCTCCGACAATTGCCGGAGCTTTCGCCGGGCCCCTGTGTCGTACGCCTGCCGGTCGGCGCGCGCCTCGGTGAGCCCGTTGAAATAGCGCCCGCTTCCCGGCCCGGCGGCATTGATGAGCCGCAATGTCGCCGTGCCGCCCTCCTCGACTGTGCTCCAGGGGCTGAGGCCGATCTCCCGCACCATTGTTGTGTCCATGAATGTGGCCGGATGCAGCGCGTCCACCGTGACGCCGGTCCCGCTCAGTTCCTCCGCGAGGTCGAAGGTGAACATGATCTGGGCGAGCTTGCTCTGGCTATACGCCCGGGCCGGGTCGTGGCCCGCTGCCAGCATCGGATCGGCGAAGTCGACGGCGTGCTGTCCGGCCGAGGCGACATTGACGATCCGGGACGGCGCCGACGTGATGAGCAGCGGCAGGAGCCGGCGGGTGAGCCGATATCCGGCGAGGTAATTCACGGCGAAGCGGCGTTCGATCCCGTATTCGTCGACCTGTCTTCTCCCGCCGGGTGAGGCGCTGCCGATCCCCGCGTTGTTCACCAGGACGTCGAGCCGGTCGACACGGGCGGTCACCTCGTCGGCCAACCGGTCGACCTCGGGCAGCCGGGCGAGGTCGGCGAGCAGCGCCTCCGCGCGGTCCTCACCGGTGGCCTCCCGCACCGCGCGGCACACGTCCTCCGCCCGGTCCGCGTCCCGGCCGTGGACGAGGATCCGGTCGCCGGCCTCGGCGAGGCGCAGGGCAAGCCAGCGGCCCATTCCGTCGGTGGAACCGGTGATCAGTACGGTCCGCCGGCCCGGCGCGGTCACAGCGCGGCGGGCCGCAGGCGCGACCCCCCGTCGACCGGGAGCACCACTCCGGTGGTGAAGGTCGCGCCGATCAGGTAACCGATCGCGCCGGCGATGTCCTCCGGGCGTCCCACCCGCCCCGCGGGCGCGGTCGAGGCGAAATTACCGAAGGCCTGCCGCCGGGCCTCGGCGTCCATCCAGTCCCACCACGGCGTGTCGATGATGCCGGGCGAGACGGCGTTGACCCGTATCGGCGCCAATTCGACAGCGAGGACCGGGACCATCGCCTCGACTGCGGCATTGACCGCGGCGAGCCCAGCGGTGCCGGGGCGCGCCGAGCCGGCGGATCCCGCGGTGACGAAGGTGATCGAGCCGCCGAGGCGGAGCGCCTTGAGGGCGGCCTGTGCGGCAACGGTCTGGGCGACCAGTTTGCCTTCCGCCGCGGCCCGCAGATCGGCTATCGGCAGGGCGCCGAAGGGGCCTGCGGCGGTGCTGCCGGTGACGGCCACCACCACATGGTCGACCGGGCCGAGGCCGGCGAAGAAGTCATGGGTGGCGCCCTCGTCCAGGGCGTCCAGCGACACGCCGGAGGCGCCCTCTCCGAGCCGCGCGAGAGCGGCGTCCAGCCTGGCCTTGTCGCGACCGGTGACGATCACTTCGCGTCCAGCCCGCAACTGCTCCTCCGCGGTGGCCAGGCCGATTCCCGATGTACCACCGATGACGACGGCACGTTCTGTCGATGCGGACATTGCGCTCTCCATTTACGAGGCATGCTGACTCGTTAACCATAAGCGAGACACGATGTCTTGTAAAGTGATCTCATGGACGAGACACCCGTACGTGGCAGACCCCGCAGCGAGACAGCCAGACGCGCCGTGCTCGACGCGGCGCTGGCACTGTGCCAGAGCGGCGGTTATCAGGCGCTGACGATGAAGGGCATCGCGGAGACCGCGGGGGTCGGTCGCCAGACGGTGTACCGCTGGTGGCCCGCGAAGCAGGACGTGCTGATCGACGCCCTGCGCGATCTGGCGCTGCGCAAGGCGGAGCATCTGGACCCCGAGACCGGCGACACGCTGCGCGATGTACGAACGCTGCTCGACGCCACCTTCACGCTCACCACCGCGCTCACGGGCAATGCGCTGGTGGGGCTGATGGCCGAGGCCCAGCACGACCCGGCGCTGTCGCAGCGCCTGCAGGCCACCGTCATCGGCCCGCGGCGCCAGGCTCTCCGCCTGCTGCTGGCCCGCGGCGTGGAGGACGGTGCTCTCTCGGAGGAGGCGGTGCCGCTCGACCTCGCGGTCGACTTCGCCTTCGGCACCATGTGGTATCGGCTGATCAGCCGGCACGCCCCGGTGGACAGCGGGCTGGCGGAGCAGATCACCACGGCGCTGGCGACCTTGCTACGGCCGGGCGCCGACCTGGCCGTGCCGTCCGCGACGGTCGCCGACGCGCTGGCGGACCGGCCCGGCGGAGCCGCGTGAGCGGGCCGGCGCCCTCACACGGTCCACGCCTGCACCACGTCGACCACGTCACCCGCCACGGACACCACATCGCCGTCGAGGTCCGCCCGGTCCGAGAGCCGGGCCACCGCTCCCTCGCGGTATTTGCCGCGCTCCGTGGCGGTATCCCACGCCGACAGCACCAGGAAGTCGCTCTCCGTGCTCTCCGCGAAGACGCCGCGCAGCATGCCGGGTGAACCGGCCATCGCGGGGTTCCAGACGCGTTCCTGCATCTGGACGAAGTGGTCGATGCGTTCCGGGCGCACCTTGCACAGCGCCACCCGGAGCAGGTCGGTGTCGGAGAAGCGCGGCTCGAAGCCGACCTTCACATCCAGCCTGCGGGTGAACATCCGGACCGCGAGCATCTCGAAGGTACCTGTCTGCGCGGCCGCCGTGGCGTCGTGCGACCCCGCCATGAAGGCGTCGTAGGACGCCTGCCCGTCCCAGAAGGCGAAGAGATGAGCCACGCCGGGCTGCGAGCGGCTCCAGCCGCCGGCCTGGCCGTGGAATCCCGGCTGCTCCCTGAGCGCAGCCCACCGGCGCTGCCCCCGGTCGAAGCCGGCCCGGTCCAGGACGCCGCAGCGTATCCACTTCACCAACACCGCGCCATCGTAGTGGCGCGAAGGCCGGAGATCGTCCCGTGTGCGACGGGGATCTCCGCCGGGCGCCGGGTTCCGGCCGTCGCACAGGCCCCCGAGAGGCGACGCACACAGCGGCGGGGGGGGGGGGGGGGGGGGGGGGGGGGGGGGGGGGGGGGGGGGGGGGGGGGGCGCCCCCCCCCCCCCCCCCCCCCCCCCCCCCCCCCCCCCCCCCCCCCCCCCCCCCGCCGCTGTCGCATATCGATCGGACGATCAGCGGACCGGCGGTCAGCTGCACCCGCTAGTGGAGCCGCAGCCCTCGCACAGGTAGCAGCTGCCGGCACGGCGCATCTTGGTGCCGCAGGAGAAGCACAGCGGGGCGTCGGCGTTGAGGCCGAGCTGGATCTCCAGCAGCTCCGTGGAATTGTGCGCTTCCTTGGGCGCCGGAGTGGCCGCCGGGGGCTTGGCCACGGTCAGCGGCGCACGCGATTCGACCTGCCGCGGCGCGGACTGGGCGAGCCCCTCCACGTCGACGTCGTCCTCGCCCGCCTCGTACGAACCCGTGTCCAGGTGTCGCTGCCGCTCGTCGGCGGAGTGGATGCCGAGGGCGGAGCGGGTCTCGAACGGCAGGAAGTCCAGCGCGAGGCGGCGGAAGATGTAGTCGACGATCGACTGCGCCATCCGTACGTCCGGGTCGTCGGTGAGTCCGGCCGGCTCGAAGCGCATGTTCGTGAACTTCGAGACGTAGGTCTCCAGCGGGACTCCGTACTGCATGCCGACGGACACCGCGATGGAGAAGGCGTCCATCATGCCCGCGAGGGTGGACCCCTGCTTGGACATCTTCAGGAAGACCTCGCCCAGACCGTCGTCGGGGTAGGAATTCGCCGTCATGTAGCCTTCGGCGCCGCCGACGGTGAAGGACGTGGTGATGCCGGGGCGGCCCTTGGGAAGCCGCTTGCGCACCGGGCGGTACTCGACGACCTTCTCGACCTGCGCGGGCGCCTGTGCCGCCTTCTCGGCCGCTGTGTCGCCCTTCTTCTTGGCCGAGAGCGGCTGGCCGACCTTGCAGTTGTCGCGGTAGATCGCCAGTGCCTTCAGGCCGAGCTTCCAGCCCTCGTAGTAGACCTCTTCGACCTCCTCGACGGTGGCCGACTCCGGCAGGTTCACCGTCTTGGAAATGGCACCCGACAGGAACGGCTGGGCCGCGGCCATCATGCGCACATGTCCCATGGCCGAGATCGCCCGCTCACCCATGGCGCAGTCGAAGACCCCGTAGTGCTCGTGCTTGAGGCCGGGCGCGTCGATCACATTGCCGTGCTCGGCGATGTGGGCGACGATCGCCTCGATCTGCTCGGACCGGTAGCCGAGCCTGCGCAGCGCGGTGGGGACCGTGTTGTTCACGATCTGCATCGAGCCGCCGCCGACGAGCTTCTTGAACTTCACCAGGGCCAGGTCAGGTTCGACACCCGTGGTGTCGCAGTCCATCATCAGGCCGATCGTGCCGGTCGGCGCGAGCACCGACGCCTGGGCGTTGCGGAACCCGTTCTTCTCGCCGAGCCGGACGACGTCCTGCCAGGCCTCGGTCGCCGCGGCCCATACCGGGGTGTCCAGGTCGTCGACCCTGCGCGCGGCGCCGTTGGCGTCGGCGTGCTGCTTCATGACGCGCTTGTGGGCGTCGGCATTGCGGGCGTAGCCGTCGTAGGCGCCGACGACCGCCGCCAGTTCCGCCGACCGCTTGTAGGACGTTCCGGTCATCAGCGAGGTGATCGCCCCCGCCAGGCCCCGGCCGCCGTCGGAGTCGTACGCGTGGCCCGTCGCCATGAGCAGGGCGCCGAGGTTGGCGTATCCGATGCCCAGCTGGCGGAAGGCGCGGGTGGTCTCGCCGATCTTCTCGGTGGGGAAGTCGGCGAAGGAGATCGAGATGTCCATCGCGGTGATGACCAGCTCGACGACCTTCGCGAAACGCTCCGCGTCGAAGGACTGGGCGCCGTTGCCGTCGTCGCGCAGGAACTTGAGCAGGTTCAGCGACGCCAGGTTGCAGCTGGAATTGTCCAGGTGCATGTACTCGCTGCACGGGTTAGAGGCGGTGATCCGCCCGGTCTCCGGCGAGGTGTGCCAGTGGTTGATCGTGTCGTCGTACTGAATGCCCGGATCGGCGCACGCCCAGGCGGCCTCGGCGAGCTTGCGGAACAGCGACCGCGCGTCGACCTCTTCGATGACCTCGCCTGTCATCCTGGCGCGCAGGCCGAATGCGGCGGCAGACTCGTACGCCTTCATGAACTCGTCGTTCACGCGCACCGAGTTGTTGGCGTTCTGGTACTGGACGGACGTGATGTCGTCGCCGCCCAGGTCCATGTCGAAGCCCGCGTCACGCAGTGCGCGGATCTTCTCCTCCTCCTTCACCTTGGTCTCGATGAAGGCCTCGACGTCCGGGTGGTCGACGTCCAGGACGACCATCTTGGCGGCGCGGCGGGTGGCACCGCCCGACTTGATGGTGCCCGCGGAGGCGTCGGCGCCGCGCATGAAGGAGACCGGCCCCGAGGCGTTGCCGCCGGAGGAGAGGAGTTCCTTGGAGGAGCGGATACGGGACAGGTTCAGGCCGGCGCCCGAGCCGCCCTTGAAGATCATGCCCTCTTCCTTGTACCAGTCGAGGATCGACTCCATGGAGTCGTCGACGGACAGGATGAAGCACGCGGAGACCTGCTGGGGCTGCGCGGTGCCCACGTTGAACCAGACCGGCGAGTTGAAGCTGAACACCTGGTGCAGCAGTGCGTAGGTCAGCTCGTGCTCGAAGGTCTCGGCCTCGTCGGGGCTGCCGAAGTAGCCGTGCTTCTCGCCCGCCGCACGGTAGGTGAGCACCACCCGGTCGATCAGCTGCTTCAGGCTGTTCTCGCGCTGCGGGCTGCCCACCGCGCCGCGGAAGTACTTGCTGGTGACGATGTTGACCGCGTTCACCGACCAGAAGTCGGGGAACTCGACGCCACGCTGCTCGAAGTTGATCGAACCGTCGCGCCAGTTGGTCATGACGACGTCACGGTGCTCCCAGACCACCTCGTCGTACGGATGCACGCCGGGGGTGGTGTGGATGCGCTCCATGCGCAGACCCTTGCTCGTCTTGGACCCCTTGGTGCGGGAACCGCGTGCCGGGCCGCTCGTCGTCTCTGTCATTCCGCCTCCCTGTATGGGCGAAAACGCCCTGATGTGCGCGGATCTTCCCGCAGCACGATGTGTCCATGGCCTCGGCACGCGTCGCGTCCGGGCAAAATCTGTGTCCTGCGCGCCGCTCAGTCGGCGGCGGATGCGGACGCGGGGACACCGAGGTCCTCGTTTAGTCCGCCAGGAGTGGTGGGCGGCAGCTGCTCGCGCAGCTCCGTGATGGCCCGCTCGAAGTCCTCCAGAGAGTCGAACGCGCGGTAGACCGAGGCGAACCGCAGATACGCGACGAGGTCGAGGTCCTGGAGCGGACCGAGTATGGCCAGTCCGACGTCGTGGGTCGACAGCTCCGCGCTGCCGGTGGCCCTGACCGCCTCCTCGACCCGCTGCCCGAGCTGGGCGAGGGCGTCCTCGGTGACGGGGCGGCCCTGGCACGCCTTGCGCACCCCGGCGATCACCTTGCTGCGGCTGAACGGTTCCGTCACGCCGCTGCGCTTGATCACCATTAGTGACGCGGTCTCCACGGTCGTGAACCGGCGACCGCAGTCGGGGCACTGGCGGCGCCGGCGGATCGAGGCGCCGTCATCGGTGGTGCGGCTGTCGACGACACGACTGTCGGGGTGTCGGCAGAAGGGGCAGTGCATCGTTCCTACTCCCTCCCTCACTCCATGGTGAGCGCGCGACAAAGAGGCCTGCGCGGCGTCGTACGACCCCGGCGAGCAGCCTCAAGCATAGGTGACTCCCCCGGCGTGGAATGCGCCGGGTCCCCGGCCGGAACACAACCGGTGGGGGCCAAGCCCTATCCAACCACTAGATGTGGTGCGGCGGAACCAATCGACGCGCTGAGCGTGTCACACGTCGCGGACACGCACGACCGCGCCCGCCCATACCGCGGCGCACGTCCGGGCGGCGGTGACACACTGGGGCCCGGCGCCGCCGGAGCGTCACGCGGCATGCTCCGCGGACCGGGCCGAGCGACGGCGGGCACATTCGGCGATCGAACTTCCATTCGATCAATACACCCGGTACCTTGATCACGTCAGCGGATTTATGCAAATTCACTCGAACGTGTGTTTGGCGCAACCTTTCGAAACCCACTACCGTTGTACTAACTGCCCGCGGCTGCGAAGCGGGCCTCCCGCACTTCATGCGGTGGGAGAACATCTCGAAAGGGGCCGCCGTGACCACCGCCGCAGAGAGCGCCACAGCGACATTGACCGCACATGACCGCTCCCCGGATCGAATCGGCCCGTTGGACGTGATGAACGAAGAGAACAGTCCGAAGCCCGCGCGCTCGCTTCCCGGACGGCCCCCGGGTATTCGCGCCGACAGCTCCGGCCTCACCGAACGCCAGCGCAGGGTCATCGAAGTCATCAGGGATTCGGTACAGCGCCGCGGATACCCCCCGTCCATGCGTGAAATCGGCCAGGCGGTGGGGCTGTCCAGTACGTCCTCGGTCGCCCATCAGCTGATGGCACTCGAGCGAAAGGGATTCCTGCGCCGCGACCCGCACCGGCCGCGGGCGTACGAGGTGCGCGCCTCGGACGCCGGGCATCCCCAGCCGACCGACACCTCGGGCAAGCCGTCCGCGTCCTATGTGCCGCTCGTCGGGCGGATCGCCGCGGGCGGACCGATCCTCGCCGAGGAATCGGTCGAGGATGTCTTCCCGCTGCCCCGCCAGCTCGTGGGTGACGGCGAGCTGTTCGTGCTCAAGGTGGTCGGCGACTCGATGATCGAGGCAGCCATCTGCGACGGGGACTGGGTCACCGTCCGCCGCCAGCCGGTCGCCGAGAACGGCGACATCGTCGCCGCCATGCTCGACGGCGAAGCCACGGTGAAGCGCTTCAAGCGGGACAACGGACATGTGTGGCTGCTGCCGCACAATGCCGCCTACCAGCCCATCCCCGGTGACGAGGCCACCATCCTCGGCAAGGTGGTGGCGGTGCTGCGCAGGGTCTGACGCGCGGGTCCTCCGAGCGCCCCGGAAACCGTACGACGGTTCCGGGGCGGACTCGTTGCGCCCCGCCGCTCAGACCTTCGCCGCCGAGTCGATCGCGGCCAGCGAGCGCCGTACCTGGTTGCGATCCGTGGTGTACCAGAGGTCGGGCATGGACGACCGCAGGAAGCCGCCGTAGCGGGCGGTCGCGAGGCGCGGGTCGAGTACGGCGACCACACCGCGGTCCCCTGACGCCCTGATCAGCCGGCCCGCGCCCTGCGCCATCAGCAGCGCCGCGTGGGTGGCGGCGACCGCCATGAAGCCATTGCCGCCGTGCTCCTCGACCGACTTCTGCCGGGCACTCATCAGCGGGTCGTCGGGCCGCGGGAAGGGAATCCGGTCCATCACCACCAACTGGCAGTTCACACCGGGCACATCCACGCCCTGCCACAGCGAGAGAGTGCCGAAAAGGCACGTCATGGCGTCCTGCGAGAACGTACGGATCAGCTCGCCCAGTGTCTCCTCGCCCTGCAGCAGCACCGGGTGGTCCAGCCGGTCGCGCATCGCCTCCGCGGCCGTCTGGGCGCCGCGCATCGAGGAGAACAGCCCGAGCGTACGGCCGCCCGCCGCCTCGATCAGTTCGGCGAGCTCGTCCAGCATGTCCTCCCGGCCGGCGTCCCTGCCGGGCGGCGAGAGGTGCCTGGCCACGTAGAGGATGCCCTGCTTGCGGTAGTCGAAGGGCGATCCGACGTCGATGCCCTTCCACGGCGCCGCGTCCTCGCCCGCGGTGCCCTCGGCGGCCAGGCCGAGTGAGGCCGCCACGCCGTTGAAGTCGCCGCCGAGTTTGAGTGTGGCCGAGGTGAGAACGACGGAGCGCTCGGTGAACAGCTTCTCGCGCAGCAGTCCCGACACATTGAGCGGGGCGATCCGCAGGGAGGCCCCGAAACGGTCGTGGCGCTCGCACCAGACCACGTCGTATTCCGAGACCGACACCAGTCTCTCGCACACCTCGTGCACGTGCTCGACCGCGGCGAGAGCCTGCTTGCGCACCGCGTCCTCGTCCTGCACCGACTTGTCACGAGTGTCGCCGAGGGCAGTGATCACCTGGCGGCAGGCGTCCCGCAGCGCGGCGAGGACGTAGACGAGGTCCTCGGGGATCTCCTCGATGCGCCCGGGCAGGGCCAGCTCCATCACCCGCTCGAAGCCTTCCGCAGCGCTCAGCAAGGCGTCCGCGGCCTTCTCGTTGACCAGCCGGGCGGCACGCTTCACCGCGCGGTTCACGCTGCCCGCGGTCAGCTCCCCGGTCGCCACGCCGGTGACGCGGGAGACCAGTTCGTGCCCCTCGTCGATGATCAGCACTTCGTGGTTGGGCAGGACGGGGGTGCCCTCGATCGCGTCGATCGCGAGCAGCGCGTGATTGGTGACCACGACATCGGCGAGTTTGGCACGCTCGCGCGCGGCTTCCGCGAAGCACTCCGCGCCATAGGCGCACTTGGTGGCGCCCAGGCACTCGCGCGAGCTGACCGATACCTGGCCCCAGGCGCGGTCGGACACGCCGGGGGTGAGGCCGTCACGGTCGCCGGTCTCCGTCTCGTCGGCCCAGTCCCGCATGCGCAGCAGGTCCTGGCCGAGCTTGCTGGTCGGCGCCGCGGCCTCGAAGGGATCGAACAGGCCCTCTTCGTCGTCCTGCGGTACGCCTTCGTGCAGGCGGTGCAGGCACAGGTAGTTGGAGCGGCCCTTGAGCATGGCGAACTGCGGCTGGCGGCGCAGCAGCGGCTGCAGCGCGGCGACCGTGCGGGGCAGGTCGCGCTCCACGAGCTGGCGCTGGAGCGCGAGGGTGGCGGTGGCCACCACCACCCGCTCTCCGTGGGCGAGCGCGGGCACGAGATACCCGAGGGATTTGCCGGTGCCGGTGCCCGCCTGGACGAGCAGATGGGAATTGTCGTCCACGGCGGCGGCGACGGCCTCGGCCATGGTGACCTGACCGGCCCGCTCCACGCCTCCGACGGCGGTGACGGCGGCGTGCAGGAGGTCGGTGAGCGCGGGTGGGGGCGTGTCAGTCATAGGAAGGCAAGCCTACGGCCAGCCACCGACAGCGCCGTTCCGCTGCGCCATCGCCGGGCGTCTCCGGGACCGCTCCCGTCATCCGGTGCTGGCTTCGCCGGCCGGCCGGGCACCGCGCTGCCGCGCCGCCGCGAGGACCGCGTGCTGTGCCCGACGCACGGCGTGCAGCTCACCGACACCGGGCCGCTGCGCCCCCGCGCCCAGGTCAAGGTGGTCATGGACGGCACCGTGCGCGGCCGCTTCATGGTGACGGAGGGCGGCGCGGTGGCAGTGTGCCGCGCACCGGCCGGCGGCGGCATGGCGCTCGGCTCGTGGATCGACGAGAGCGCCGTGGAGACCGTGAGCCGTACCCATGTGCTGCTGGCCTACGACGACGGCGCGCTGACCGTGCTGGACGAGCGCAGCGCCAACGGCACCCGCATAGGGCGCCGCCTTCCCGGCGGCGACACCACTGTGCCGCTGGAGCACGGCGTCGCCCGCAGGCTGCGCGAGGGCGACTCCGTCGTCCTGCACGACCGCCTGGAACTCCTGCCCAGCGCAAGCCAATTCGTCTTCGGGACCGACCCCGCGGACGGTACGGTCGCACAGCGGGAAGGCGGCGCGGCAGCGGGACCCACGATGATGCAACTGCCGCTGCACGACATCGAGTGAACGGGGTTCTCGTGGCGACGGACGTCGGTGCCGGTACGGTCCTGAGCGGCCGCTACCGGCTGGAGGAGCTGCTGGGCGGCGGCGGGTTCGGGCAGGTCTACGCGGCAGTCGACCAGGGCCTGGGGCGGCGGGTCGCGGTGAAGGTGCTGACGCTGCGCGCCGAGTGGGCGGCCGTCGAACGCAGCGAGCGTCAGGGGCGCTTCCGCCGGGAGGCGGTCGCCGCCGCCGCGCTGAGCCACCCCAATGTGGCGACGATCCACGACGCGGGCGAGCACGAGGGACGGCCGTTCATCGTCATGGAGCTGCTGTCCGGCACCGACTTCCGCAATGTCCTGCTGGACCGCGGCGGCCTGCCGGTGCCGGACGTCCTGGCCTATGGCGCGCAGATCTGCGCCGGATTGCAGCACGCCCATGAGCGGGGTCTCGTGCACCGCGACATCAAACCCGAGAATCTGATGCTGCTCCCGGACGGCGTCGTCAAGATCTGCGACTTCGGGCTGGTCGCCCCTCAGGACCCGAATGTCACGCGGTACACCGAGCCGCAGGCGCTGCTGGGATCGCCGCCGTATTTTGCACCGGAACAGGCGCAGGGCGGCGAGGTCACCGCCCAGTCGGACCTGTATTCGCTGGGCTGCGTCCTCTACGCCATGCTCGCCGAGGGGCCGCCCTTCACCGCGGGGAATTACATCGGCTACGCCTATCTCCACGTGCACGAGGAGCCCGAGCCGATTGTGAACCGGCGCCCCGAGGTGCCCCTGGAGTTGGCCCAGCTGGTGCACCAGCTGCTCGCCAAGGCTCCGCGGGACCGCCCGGCCAGCGCCGCCGCGGTGGCCGAGCTGCTGCGCGGACTGATGCGGCCGGCGGCACTGCGGCGGACGCCGACCGCCCTGGACCGCGGCGCCCGGCACCTGGTGTGGACGCTGCTCGAGGAGGGCGAGGCGCTGCTCGCCGCAGGCCGCTTCCACGACGCGGACGACCGCTACTGGCAGGCACGGCAGCAGATCCTGCGCCAGGGCGCGGACAACGAAGCCGCGTCCTTTGCCGCGCTTTTCGGACGCGTGCGGGCGCTCGAGGGTCTGAACGGCATCGAAACGACCCGCCGTCAGCTGGAGGAGCTGGCCGGCAGTACCGCGCAGGCGCTCGGCGCCGACCACCCGCTCGCCCGGTGCGCCGCCGCCTATGCGTCGGTCAGGGCAGCACACTGACGTTGACGTCGGCGGCGAGCCGGAAGGTGTCCCCCGGTCTCAGGGGCGCTGTGTCGTTCGCCGCGAGCCGGTAGCCCCGCACATAGGTGCCGTTGGTGGATCCCTCGTCCGTGATCCATGCCGCGCCGTCGGCGTCGACCCCCACCTTCGCGTGAATCCGCGACAGATTGTCGCGGTCGGCCAGGAAGGTGACAGCCGGGCACAGCTGCGGGTCCCTGCCGAGCCGGATCGAGTAGCCGGGTGCCACCTCGACGATCTCGCCGCCGGGGAAGTGCAGTCGCAGCGCGTGGACGGGCACGTCCCTGCGGGTCCGCGCAGGCCTGGGCAGGGAGCCGGGGATGACGTTGATGACCCGGGTGTACTCGGACTCCGCACCGGGGTGTCCAGGACCTGCGTGGGCCTGCCCGGCTCCCGGCGTGTCGGGTCCACTCACCGCCGGCTGCGGCGCGCCGGGCCGCGACAGCCGTTCGGTCGCGGCCGTGGAGGAGAGCGGCGGTTCTGCCGCCGCGTGCACCGACGCCATCAGTGCGAACGGCACGAAGCAGCCCTGGCACACCAGTTGGCCGGCGAAGGAGCCCGGCGTGCCGCATTCCGGGCAGGATCCGACGCCCGTTTCCTCGTGCATCCGCCCCCATCCCTCCGCGGTACGACCGGTGCCGCGATCGTATCGGCTGGGCAGCAGCCGCGGTGCAGCCCGCGGTCAGACCGCGTGCAAGGGGTTGGGCACGGTGCCATGGACCGCGGCGTGGGGCCGCTCGGCCCGGTCGCGGTAGCCGTCGAGGTGCAGCCGGTTGCGGTTGAGGCACAGGCGCGCGATGCGCGGCGTGAGCAGATCGAAACTGGCGAAACGTTCCTTGAGATGGGGGAACCTCTTCTGGTGGCGGACGATCTCGTCGCGGACCAGGCCCCAGAAGTCGGCCTCCGGCACCCCCAGCTGGTCCTCGCACAGGGGCGCCAGATACCGCAGTACGCCCACGAAGAGGCCCGAGTGGATGAACTGGGTGAGGAATCCGGGGGCCTCGGTCAGCAGTACCGCCCGGACATCGTGCGGCATCGTGTCGTGCTCGGGCAGTGCTTCGGCGCTGACATTGACGTCGTCGACGAAGTCCTTGACCGCGAGCCGCACCGGGAGGTCGTGCTCGTCGAAGACGACGATGGCGTTCTCGCCGTGCGGGGAGAAGACCGTGCCGTAGCGGTAGAGGAAGTGCAGCAGTGGTGGCAGCAGGGCGCCGAAGAGGTGCCGCAGCCACGTCGCAGGGGCGACGCCGGACCGCGCGACGAGCTCCGCGGTGAAGGAGCGGCCGGCTGGGTCGGTGTGCAGCAGCGCGGCCAGCGTACGCGCGCGCTCCCCGGGTCCGAGATGCGCGGCCAGCGGCTCGCGCCAGATACAGCCGAGCAGTTCGCGGTATTGGTACGGGACGGTCGGCAGCCGGTCGTACTGCGGGTGCGCCACGGTCACCGAGGCGACCTCGCCGAGCAGGATCACCCTGGTCTCGTCACGCAGAAACGGATCTTCTGCACGCAGTCGCTCCACCCACGCGGTGACGGCCGGCGCGGCGAGGGTGCGTTCGGTGGGCAGGCCCCGCCACACCAGGGTGTTGAGCACCGACAGCGGCAGTTTGACCGTACGGCGCTGCGGGCGGGTGGTGTTGAGGAAGGTCCGGATGGACTGCTGGGGCAGCCTGAGGTCGTTGTCGGTGCCGAGGGCGATGATGGACCCGTCGGCGACAGCGGGCGCGAAGAGCGGCAGGACCACGTTGTCCCACTGCCAGGGGTGCACGGGCAGCAGCAGGTAGTCGGCCGGGGCGCGGTCACGGCCGGCGATGGTGCGGTGAAAGGCGTCCAGCGTGACGGGTGGGATCTCGTCCGCGTAGAGCAGATCGGGGGTGGCGAGCGTGTCGACGCCGCGGTATCGCGCCAGGCTGTGGTGCACGGCGATCCACGGCAGCCGGTGGTGTCTGCGGGCTTCGGGCGCCCAGTGGGCCGCGTCGGCGTCGGAGAATCCGATACGCCCCTTGTTGGCGACCAGCCAGGGGTGTCCGGTCTGGTGCCCCTCCAGCTCCGCGTAGTCCAGGTCGGCCAGGTCGGCGGCGTGCAGCGCGCCGGCGTCGAGCCGCAGGTCGGCGCGCAGCGTGGCGAGTATTTCGCGGATGAGGTGGCCGGTCGTGTCACCGCTCAGCCCGAGCACGCTGTCGTGGGCGTGGCTGAGGAAGTGCAGCGGATCGCCGTTCGGGCCGATGCTCGCGGGATCCACCCGCCAGCTGCCGTACGCGCCCCTGCGCGCGCGGAAGCGGTAGGTGAGTGTGTCGCTGAGCCGCAGGCGGTACGCCGTCGCGCCCGCCGCGGGGTCCGGTTCCGGGACGATCACCTCCTCGTAGGCGAATTCGGCGAGCAGCTTCGCCAGGAGGCGCCGGGCCGCGCGCTGCCAGGCGGCGGAGTCGGACGAAGGGGGTGTGGTGATCACGGTGGACTCCTGCGGAGGACCTGGGGGTGCAGGCGGGTGGAAAGGGGGCCGCGGACGGCTGTGGTCAGAGCAGATGGCGCAAGGAGCGGTCGCGGATCATGAGGGCGGCGCGCTTGCCCGGGACGTCGGCTTCGGCGGACAGCCGGAAACCGGCGGCGAGAAAGGCCGCCACTGAGCAGGTGTTGCGGAGGTCGGGTTCCGCGACCACCCGGCAGCAGCCGGGCCGGTGCTCCAGGATCAGGTCGGCGACCGCCCTGATGAGGATGCTGCCGAGCCCGCGACCGCGGTCGGCCGCTCCTCCGATGAGCAGATGGACGCCGGTGTCCTGCGGCCTGGCCGGGTAGTGCCGGGCCAGCGGGTCGAGGTCGGCGCGGTAGATCTCCCAGTAGCTCATCGGGGTGCCGTGGAGCAGGCCGAGGCAGGGGATACTGCGGCCGTCGCCGTCGAGTTGCGCGTCCAGGTACCGTCCGGTCACCGCTGGCTCGCCGGCCAGCTCCCAGAACTGCGCGACCGCCGGGTCGTTCATCCAGCCGGTGACGAGGGCGAGGTCGCGCTCCGCGTCGACCGGCACGAGGCGAAACGGTCCGGCAGGTGTGTCGGCCGGGGCCCATCGCGCGATGTCTCCGACCAGGCAGTGATCGGGGTCGGCGCGCTCGGGCCGGGAGCCGGGGGCGCTCCTGCCGTACGTGGCGTCGGACGAGGCGAAGAGCGCGAGGAATTGCGGTGGCAGCGTCAGGTCGAGGGTGTCGTCGGTGCCGGGGTCGGCGGGTGCCAAGATGACTCCTCCTCTTCTGCGCGGCGCCTGTCAGACGGCCAGCGGATTGGGGATGGTGACGTAGACCGACTGGGTGTCGACCGGGCCGACGAGTTCGTCCATCCCGTGCAGCCGGGTCAGCAGGTTGGCCTTGCAGCGCAGTTCCGTGCTGTGCAGCAGCAGCCCCGGCAGGCTGCTGCTGCCGCTCTGGGCCGCCCCGGCCAGGAAGCGGCGGAAGGCGGCGAGCAGCACCCGCTCATCGGCCAGTTGCTGCGACCCGAATGCGCCGATCAGGCCGAAGACGTTGTTGATGCCGACGTAATAGGCGAAGCGTTCATCGACGACCTCGTCGGCGACGAAGGTGTCGCTGGCCGCTCCGACACCCGGCAGCCGCCGCTCCAGGTCGGCCCGGTGCGATGTGCGGTAGTAGTACCCCTGGTTGTCCCGGTAGCGGCCGCCGCAGGGCCAGCCGTCCGCGTCGAGCAGCACCAGGGTGTTCTGCTGGTGTGCTTCGAGTGCGATGCCGGTCTCGCCGTCCAGCCAGAGCAGCGGGCGGATCACGGCGTCGAGGTAGCGCAGGAACCACTCGGTGGCGACGGCCGGGGCCGGCCGACCGGTGCGCTGGGCGAGCCGGCCGACCAGCACGGCCAGCCGGGACCTGAGGACGGGCGCCGCTCCGTCGGACGGCCAGGGGCGCGGTGAGGTCAGTCCCGCAATGCAGTGCACGGGGTCGCCCGGACCGAACGGATTGTGCCGGAGCACGACGTCGAGACCGGTGACCGGCTCACCTTCCGCGGTGTCCACGGCGAGCCAGGCGGGGTCGCGCACGATGTCGAACCCAGGGTGGACGGCGCGCCATTGTGCTGCCAGCCCGCTGCGGAGCAGCCGGTGGACCTCGGTGCCGCGCAGCAGTTCCTTGCGCAGGTTCTCTCGCCGGGAGTTGGTGATGCGGACGCCCAGGGACAGCTTGAGCATCGCCGGTGCGTCGTGCCGGTAGACGGTGCGCACCGACGAGGTGGGGTGCCATGCGTCGCCGTACGGGCCGAGGTCGTGCAGCAGCCCGGCGTCGAAGAGGGCCTGCACGGCCGGCCGGTGCCGGATGTCGCGCGCCTGCCAGGGGTGCAACGGCAGCAGCGCGGTGCCTTCCGGCCGGACAAGCCCGGGACCTGCCAGGGAGCTGATCAGGTCGACCGCCCCGGTCGGGCGTCCCCGGTCGGTCCAGGCGGAGTCGGTGGCGAGCAGCGCGGCGTCCACGGCGAGCCAGTGCAGCCGGAACGAGCCGCGTGTCTCGGGGGAATACACCGCGCTTTCGGCGTCGCTGAGCCCTTCGCGGCTCTTCGGCGCGGGGTGCATCGGATGCCCGAGGATCAGGGCCTGTTCCGAGTCGAGGAAGGGCAGTTCCGGGTCGGCGGGACCCGGCCGGCTGCGCCGGGCCGCGACGAAGGCGGCTGTGCGGCGCACCGAATCGGCCACTCGGGCGACTACGTCGGCGGCCTCCACAGGGGCGCCGCCGACGTCCCTGACCAGCAGGGCGGACAGCTCGACGGCGGTCAGCGCGGGGCCGGTGAAGGTCGGGCGGACCGCGCCGAAGCAGTGGTGCCCGGTGGGCGACCAGTGGCGGACGGCCGCCCGGGCTTCGATACCGCTGGCCGGCAAAGCGATCCGCAGCACGCCGTCGGCGGGCCGCGGCAGCCCCCTTTCGCGCACCCAGCATCGGAGCAGGTTGTCGATCGCCGCCGCGTCGGCGACACCATAGGCGTCGGGATGCTGCATCGGGTCCAGGCCGACGCCGTCCGGTGCCTTGGGCTCGAACGCCCGGGCGGCCTGCGGAGGGCGCGGCCGCTGGAGCGGCACGCCGGTCAGGTCGGCGGCCGGGGACATGACGACTTCTGCGGGGGCGGTCATACGTGGGCTCCACTGGTCATTGCCACGGGTGTGCGGGGGGTGCCGGATGCGGGCGTCATGCGGCGGCCTCCGGCACGCCGGCGCAGGCGGCTTCCATGGCGCCGGCGAAGCGTTCGAGCACGGTCTCGGCCTGCTCGTCGGTGATGGTCAGCGGAGGCAGCAGCCGGACGACACTGCCGTGCCTGCCGCCGAGTTCCACGATCAGGCCGCGGCGCAGGGCCTCGCGCCGGACGCGCTCGGCGAGGTGCGGTGCGGCGGGCAGCGCGCCGCGGTCGTCCCCTTCCGCGTCGGTGTCGACGATCTCGACGCCGATCATCAGGCCGCGGCCCCGTACGTCACCCATGCAGGCGTGGCGCGCGGCCAGTTCCCGCAGGCGGCCGGCCATGTGCGCGCCCATCGTCCCGGCGCGTTCGTGCAGGGCGTGCCTGCGTACGAAGCGCAAGGTCGCGGTGCCCGCGGCCATGGCCAGCTGATTGCCGCGGAAGGTCCCGGCGTGGGCTCCGGGCAGCCAGCCGTCCAGTTCCTCGCGGTAGACGATCACGGCGAGCGGCAGACTGCCGCCGATGGCCTTGGACAACACCATGACGTCGGGCAAGATGCCGCTTCTTTCGACGGCCCAGAAGGTGCCGGTTCTGCCGACCCCGGTCTGCACCTCGTCCACGATCAGCGGGATTCCGCGGTCCGCGGTGATCGTCCGCATACGCCGCAGCCAGGTGTCGGGCGCGGGGATCACCCCGCCCTCGCCCTGCACCGCTTCGAGGAGCATCCCGGCGGGCGGCTGCACCCCGCCCTTGGGGTCGTCCAGCAGATGCGCGGTCCAGCGCGCGGCCAGCTCGGCGCCCCGCTCCCCGCCGATACCGAATGGGCAGCGGTAGTCGTACGGGTACGGCAGCCTGGTGACCTGCGTGTCCGGTCCGTGCAGGGCGGCGCGCACCGCCGTGTCACCCGTTGCGGCGAGTGCCGCCGCGGTCATGCCGTGGTAGGCGCCGGAGAAGGCCAGCAGCCCGTCGCGCCCGGTGGCGGTCCTGGCGAGTTTGATGGCCGCCTCGACGGCATCGGTGCCGGCGGGCCCGCAGAACTGGATCCGGCCGCGCTCGGCGAGTGCGGGCGGCAGCGTCTCGAACAGGGCCGTGGTGAATGCGTCCTTGACCGGGGTCGCGAGATCGAGCACATGCAGCGGCGCACCGGAGTCGAGGACGCCTCTGATGGCCTCCAGGACGACGGGGTGGTTGTGCCCGAGAGCGAGGGTCCCCGCTCCCGACAGACAGTCCAGATAACGGCGGCCGTCCGCGCCCTCGATCGTCATGCCCCGGGCGCGGACAGGGACCACGGGCAGCGAGCGCGCGTAGGTGCGGGCGGCCGACTCGCGCTGTGCCTGTCTGCGCAGGATCCCCTCCGCCACCGTCGCGCCGCCGTCGTCGTATCCGTCGGCCGGCGCCGCGAGATGTCCCGGCGCGCTCGAAATGGCCGCCACGTGCTGTCTCCTCCGAGTCGCTTGCAGTCGGTTCGTCCCCCCGTCCGTACTAACGACGTGGTGACGGACCGATCACGGGCCGCGCACAGAACTTTCCCGGCGGAACCGGTGAGCGGCCGGTGACCGTCCCTCACACCGACGGCGTTCCCGTGCGCCGTCCGTGCCGGCAGGCAACAGCACGTCGGGCACGCGGACTTCGTGGGGGGCTCACGTTCATGTCATCGATACGTCGGTCGTTGATGGCGGCCGCGGCAGCCGTGGTGCTCGTGGCCACGGCAAGTGCGTGCGAGTCGTCGGACGCCGGGGGCGACGCCAAGCCCACGTCGGCGCGGACGACGACGGCGAAGCCGAAACTCGACCTCTCCCTTCCGACGTCGCTGCCGACCAGCCTGGCCGACCTGAAGAAGTGGGAGCAGGCGTACAAGGACGGGGCCTGGAAGAACTGGGACCGGTCCCAATGGCTGCGCAAGGCGGCGGATTTCGTCAACCCGGTGATCGACGGGCTGTGGAACGACGACCGGATGAAGGGCGCAGACCCGGAGGACAAGAAGGTCCCCGCCGACGTCCCGGCCGACCAGGGCCAGACCGACCGGGCGCCCTCGCCGGTGGCGGCGCGGGCGGTGGCGACGCCTTATCACCAGAGCGCGCCTGATGTCGGGAAGCTGTTCTTCGACAGCCCCAAGGGCTCGATGGTCTGCTCGGCCACCGTGGTCCAGGACCCGGCGCACCCGGGCAAGTCCAACCTGGTATGGACGGCGGGCCATTGCGTGCACGCGGGAGCGGAGGGCGGCTGGTACCGCAACATCGCCTTCGTGCCCGCCTACAACGACTCCGGCAGGAGCGCCGCCGCGCTCAAGGGCGCCAAGCGCGACGTGCTCGCGCCGTACGGGGTGTTCTGGGCCGACGGTGCGAGCACGTCGCAGCAGTGGATCGACACGGGTGCAGAGTCGGGCGGCAGCGGCTCGCCGTACGACTTCGCTGTGCTGCACGTGACGCCCGAGAAGGGCGGCAAGTCGCTGGAGGAGACGGTGGGCTCGGCCATGCCGGTGTGGTTCGACGCCCCGTCGGCGGCGCAGGTCGGCACGCTGAACGCGTGGGGATATCCCGCGGCGTCGCCTTATGACGGTCAGCGGATGTACAACTGCGCGGACAAGCCCGGGCGGCTGTCGCTCGACGCCCAGCAGCCGACGGAATACCGCATCGGCTGCACCATGACGGGGGGTTCCTCCGGCGGGGGATGGTTCGCCAAGCGGCCGGACGGAACGACTGCTCTGGTCAGCAACACCTCGATCGGCCCGGTGAAGGCGACCTGGCTGGCCGGCCCGCGGCTCGGCTCGGATGCCAGGAAGGTCTTCGACGCGGTCAGCAAGAAGTTCAGCTGAGCGAGCGCTGCATGGGTAAGGCCCCGTCTCCGGGAGACGGGGCCTTACCCATGCAGCGCCGGTCGTGGCATCGGGCGGCGGACCGCGATGCCGCGCCGGGTCGGTCAGTGGTGCGTGGCGAGGGTGAACGGGGCCAATTCCGCGGCCATTTCCTCGTGCACCCGGACCTTGAGCAGCGTGCCGTCGCCGGTGTGCTCCTCGGAGAGCACCTCGCCGTTCGCATGTACCCGGGACACCAGCCCCCCGTGGGTGTAGGGCACCAGGGCCTCCACCTCCACGTCGGGGCGCGGCAATACGTCGTCGATCATCTGCAGCAGCACGTCGATACCCATGCCGGTGCGTGCCGACACGGCGATGGCGTGCTTCTCGTTGCGCAGCAGGCGCTGGAGCACCAGCGGATCGGCCGCGTCCGCCTTGTTGATCACGACGATCTCGGGCACGTCCAGCGCGCCGACATCGCGGAACACCTCACGGACCGCTGCCAACTGCTCCTCGGGCACCGGGTGCGAACCGTCCACCACGTGCAGGATCAGGTCGGCGTCACCGACCTCCTCCATGGTGGAGCGGAAGGCCTCCACCAGATGGTGCGGCAGGTGCCGTACGAATCCGACGGTGTCGGCGAGGGTGTAGAGCCGCCCGCTGGGCGTCTCCGACCGGCGTACGGTCGGGTCCAGCGTGGCGAACAGTGAGTTCTCCACCAGGACGCCGGCACCGGTCAGCCGGTTGAGCAGCGAGGACTTGCCCGCGTTGGTGTAGCCGGCGATGGCCACCGATGGCACCTTGTGGCGCTTGCGCTCCTGGCGCTTGAGGTCGCGGCTGGTCTTCATCTCCGCGATCTCCCGGCGCATCTTGGCCATCTTCTCGCGAATACGCCGCCGGTCGGTCTCGATCTTGGTCTCACCCGGGCCACGGGTGGCCATGCCGCCGCCGGACGAGCCGGAGCCGCCACCGCCCATCTGCCGGGACAGCGACTGACCCCAGCCCCGCAGCCTCGGCAGCATGTACTGCATCTGGGCGAGCGAGACCTGCGCCTTGCCCTCACGGGACTTGGCGTGCTGGGCGAAGATGTCGAGGATCAGCGCGGTGCGGTCGACGACCTTGACCTTGACCACGTCTTCGAGATGGATGAGCTGGCCGGGGCTCAGCTCACCGTCGCAGACGACGGTGTCGGCGCCGTTGTCCAGCACAATGTCCCGCAGCTCCTGCGCCTTGCCCGAGCCGATGTAGGTGGCCGGGTCCGGCTTGTCGCGGCGCTGGATGACGCCGTCCAGGACCAGGGCGCCCGCGGTCTCGGCGAGCGCCGCGAGCTCGGCCAGCGAATTCTCGGCGTCGTCCACGGTGCCGGAGGTCCAGACGCCGACGAGCACCACGCGTTCCAGCCGCAGCTGGCGGTACTCGACCTCGGTGACGTCCTCCAGTTCGGTGGAAAGTCCCGCGACCCGGCGGAGCGAGGCCCGCTCGGAGCGGTCGAGCTGGTCGCCGTCCCGTTCCTCGTCGATGTGCGTGCTCCAGGCGACGTCCTCTTCCATCAGGGCGTCGGCCCGAAGGCTCTCAGGGAGGCGCTGGCGGTCGTTCGAAGAGGAAGAAGAGGAGGAGGTCATCGGATCCTTAGGTCGTACGGTCAGGGTCCGGCACGCGTTTGCGCCGTCACTACGATGGTCGCACGCCGGACCGTCGCGGTCACGCGGGTTTCCCGGCGAGTGCGCGCAGCACGCAGACCACCCGTGCGGGTGAAGCGTGCCGGGAACCGCCCCTCACGACCACCCGTTCACTCAGAGTAATCATCGAGACCGGCCAAACCGGGCGATGACAGATCCGAGGAGTGAGTGCGGTGCGTAAGTGGAGGACAGCAGCGAGGCGGTCAGCCGCGGCCCGCGGCGACGGCGGGCTTCGCGCGGTAGACGTCGTAGACGCCGGGTACGGCCCGCATGGCGCGCATCAGTCCGGCGAGAGCCTGGGGGTCGGGCAGTTCCACCGTGTAGGTGTGCCGTACGCGGTGCTCCTGCGGCGGTTCCACCGCGGCCGAGACGATGCCGACGCCCTCGGTGGCGATCACCTCGGTAAGGTCGGCGAGCAGTCGCGGGCGGCTCAGCGCCTCAGCGAGCACCGTGGCGCGGTAACCGCCGGCCGGAGTGCCCTCCCGCCACCCGACGGGTACGGGGGTCCGGCCGGTCGCGATCATCCGGGCGGTGGTGAGGCACTCGGTCCGGTGGACAGTCACGGCGCCGCCGCGAATGACGAAGCCCGTCACCGCGTCGGGCGGGACGGGCGTACAACAGCGGGCCAGGCGCACCACGGCTCCCGGCAGGTCGGTGACCGCCACCGGCTGCCCGGCCGGCGCGCCGCCACCTGCCCGGGCAGGTCGAAATGCCGGGGCGGCGGCGGGCTGGTCGTCGTCCGCCGGTGCGGGGTGCAGTGCCAGCCAGCGGGTGATCGCGATCCTGGCCGCCGGGGTGGTGGCGTGCTCGAGCCAGTCGGCGGCCGGGCGGGAGGCGGTGGCGTCGTCCAACAGCAGTTGAAGGCTGTCGCCGTCGCGCAGCCGGGTGCCCAGTGGCGCCAGCCTGCCGTTGACCCGGACGCCGATACACCGGCGGCCGGCCTCACCGTGCACGGCATAAGCCGCGTCGACACAGCTGGCCCCTGCGGGCAGCCGGATCGTGCCGGAGTCGCCGCCGCCCTGCGCGGTGAAGACGGTGATCTCACGGTCCTGCGCGAGGTCGTCACGCAGCGCGGTCCAGAAGGTGTCGGGGTCGGGCGCGTCGCGCTGCCATTCGAGCAGCCGGGCGAGCCAGCCCGGCTGGGTCGGGTCGACCCTCCCCCAGACCTCTGCCGCGGCGGACAGCGGCGTCCCGTCGGGGGACGGCAGGTGCTCGGCGGTGGCGTGCGGGTCGCCGAGGGCGATCACCCCGGCCTCCGCCACCCGGTGCATCTGGCGGGTGCGGACCAGGACCTCGGCGATCCGGCCCCGGTCGTCGGCGATGGCGGTGTGCAGCGACTGGTAGAGGTTGAATTTCGGCGCGGCGATGAAGTCCTTGAATTCGGCGATCACCGGGGTGAAACAGGTGTGCAGCTCGCCGAGCACGGCGTAGCAGTCGGCGTCCTCGCCGACCAGGACGAGCAGCCTGCCGAAGTCGCCGCCGCCGAGGTCCGCACCGCCGCGCTTGAGCAGCAGACGGTGGACGGAGACCGCATGCCGCGGCCTGATGGCCACTTCCGCCGCGATGTCCGCGTCGCGCAGCACCTTGCGCAGGTCGTCGGCAATCGTGGCCAGCAGGTCGGGCTGCTGTGCGTTGGCGGCGATCATGGCCTGGGTGCGGCTGTATTCCGCGGGGTGGAGGATCGCGAAGACCCGGTCCTCCAGCTCGGTCTTGAGCGCCTGCACCCCGAGCCGCTCGGCAAGCGGGATCAGCACGTCCCTGGTGACCTTGGCGATCCTGGCCTGCTTGTCGGGCCGCATCACCCCGAGGGTGCGGACGTTGTGCAGCCGGTCGGCGAGCTTGATCGACATCACGCGTACGTCGCTGCCGGCGGCCACGAGCATCTTGCGGAAGGTCTCGGGTTCCGCGGCGGCGCCGTGGTCGACCTTCTCCAGTTTGGTGACACCGTCGACGAGATAGGTCACCTCGGCACCGAAGTGCTCGCGCACCTGGTCCAGCGTCACGTCGGTGTCCTCGACGGTGTCGTGGAGCAGCGAGGCCGTCAAAGTGGTGGTCTCCGCACCGAGTTCGGCCAGGATCAGCGTGACGGCCAGCGGATGGGTGATGTACGGCTCGCCGCTCTTGCGCGTCTGGCCGCGGTGCGAGGACTCGGCGAGCACATACGCCCGGCGCAGCGTCTCGACCGCTTCCGGTCCGGCCTGCGGATGCCGGGCGCGGTGGACCTTGATGAGGTGTTCGATGGCGCCGGGCAGCCGGTCCCTGGTATTCGTGCCCAGCAGCGCGGCCCGGCCGAGCCGGCGCAGATCGATGCGCCGCAGTCCGCGTCGGCGGGCCTCTGCGGCGCGCTCGGCGTCCACCGCGTTGTCTGCGCTCATCGGCACCTCCGGCAGCATGGACCGGCTGCGGAAGCCCTCGCACGACCCGCGGGGCCGCGCCGGTGATTGATGCTACCGAGCCCACCACGTGCGGCTGTCACGCTCTCGCCGAGAGTGATCCCCATCACCCGTTCGGGGGACGGTGTACGGGGATTCCTGGCGGAATGAGCCGGGTAACGAATTGGCGTGGGGGAGTCAGCGGGCCGGGCGGAGGGCCGCGGGACCGGGTTCGAGGACTCCCTCGGCGACGATGACCGCGGGACCGGTCATCTCGATCCGGCCGTCGCTGTTCTCCGTGACCACCAGTCGGCCGCCGGGGACGTCGACGGTGTAGGTGACGGGGCGGCCGGTGTCCGCAGGGTCGAGGCCGTCGCGGCGGGCGGCGGCGACCATGACGGCGCAGGCTCCGGTGCCGCAGGACCGGGTCTCTCCGGAGCCGCGCTCGTGGACGCGCATGGCCACGTGGCGGGGCCCGCGGTCCACGACGAATTCCACATTGGTACCGGCGGGGTAGACCTCGGCGGGCGTGACGACGGGTGCCCGGAAGAGATCTCCGGCTTCGTCGAGGTCGTCCACGAAGACGACGGCGTGCGGGTTCCCCATGTTGACGTTCACCGCGGGTCGGCTGCGGGCGGCGGCCGTGACGGTGACGGCTCCGTCGGGCAGGACCGCGCGGCCCATGCCCACGGTGATGCCTCCGGGGGCACCGTCGTCGCCGTCCTTGGCGATGTGGACGTCGCGCACCCCCGCGCGGGTGGCGACGGCCAGGTCGCCGGCGCCGACGAGGCCGGCCCGCTGGAGGTAGCGGGCGAAGACACGGACGCCGTTGCCGCACATCTCGGCGATGCTGCCGTCGCTGTTGCGGTAGTCCATGAACCACTCGGCCCGGTCGGCGAGCGCGGCGGCCTCGGGGTGGGCGGCGGAGCGGACGACGCGCAGCAGGCCGTCGCCGCCGATCCCGGCGCGACGGTCGCACAGCCGGGCCACCTGGGCGGCGGACAGGTCGAGCAGACCGTCCGGGTCGGGGACGATCACAAAGTCGTTCTCGGTCCCGTGGCCCTTGAGGAAGGTCGAAAGGGCGGCGCCGTGGTGCGTGTCAGTCACATGTCGATCGTACGCGGACAGCCGGGCGGGCGGCGCGGGCCGTCAGCGCAGCCGGGCGACGCGCCAGACCGCCAGCACGGCGAGCAGGACGATCACGGCGGCGTAGCCGGCGACGAACCGCCAGTCGACCCGGGCGCCCGACCCGCGGGCGGGCAGGCCCGGCCAGGTGTGGCCGACCCTGCGAGCCGCCATCAGGCCCCAGCCCGCGGAGCAGCCGCACAGGAGCAGGCCGAGCATGGCGACGACCGGACCGGCGTCGCCGGATTCGAAGGCGAGAGGGAAAGCGAACATGAGAGATCCGCCCACCGCGAGCGCGATGATCGGAGCGAGCTGCCAGATCCTCAGCCGCCGTTGCGGTCGCAGTTCGCCGAATGACTGGCCGCCGTCGAGCGGCAGAACGGCGTCGGTCGAGCCCAGCGGATCGAGGGGATCGAGCGGGTCGCCGAGGGCGTCCAAGGCCTCCAAGTGCACCAGTTCGTCGACGGGTTCCGCGTTTCCGACCGGGACGCCGTTGATCTCCTGTGACGCATGGGATTCGTAGGAGCCCGCTGCTGGGTCGCGCCCCTGGGGGGTATCGCGTGGGCCGGCTGCCATCGCCACGCGCCCTCCCAAGTCTCCGACACCGTAGCTAGATGCTCGATGATGGCACGCTGGAAGGGCTGTTCCTGGACGCCGGAGCGTCCCGATGCCATCACGTGATCAGGCTGTGACCGCTTCTTCGAGCAACGTCAGCGCGTGGTCGGTGAGTTCCTCGCCCTGGGCGGTGAGCCAGTGCACACGCCCGTCACGCCTGAACCACGAATCCTGCCTGCGTGCAAAACGTTTCGTAGCCCGCACTGTCTCGGCGCGGGCCTGCTCCTCCGTACACTCTCCGGCGAGTGCGGTGAGCACCTGCTGATAGCCGAGAGCGCGGGAGGCGGTGCGGCCCTCCCGCAGTCCGACTGCTTCCAGGGCGCGGACCTCGGCCACGAGACCGGACGCCCACATGCGGTCGACCCGCAGGGCGATGCGCTCGTCGAGCAGAGGCCGGGGGATGCCGATTCCGATCTGCACGGTGTCGTAGACGGACTCCAGGGCTTCGGTCCGGGGCAGGTTGGCCGTGAAGGAGCGGCCGGTGATCTCGACGACCTCAAGGGCGCGGACGATCCGCCGGCCGTTGCTGGGCAGGATCGCCCGCGCGGCAGCCGGGTCGACGGCGGCCAGCCGGGCATGCAGAGCGCCGGGGCCGCGCATGTCGAGTTCGGCCTCCAACCGGGCGCGGACGGCGGCGTCGGTGCCCGGGAATTCCAGCGGGTCGATCGCGGCGCGGACATACAGCCCCGAGCCGCCGACCAGGACCGGGACCCGGCCCACCGCGTGCAGGCGGGCGATCTCGGCGCGGGCCAGCCGCTGGTAGTCGGCGACGTTGGCGGCCTGCGTCACGTCCCAGATGTCCAGCAGATGGTGCGGCACGCCCTGGCGTTCGTCGGCCGGGAGCTTGGCAGTGCCGATGTCCATGCCGCGGTAGAGCTGCATGGAGTCGGCGTTGATCACCTCGCCGCCCAGGATCCGGGCCAGAGCGACACCGAGATCCGACTTTCCGGCCGCGGTGGGACCGACGACGGCGATCACACGGTTATTCACGGTGCCAGTCTCCCAAAGATCCGGCGCCGGCCTCGCACCGTCAGTCCCCGGTCCCGGCACCTCGCACCGTCAGTCCCCGGTCCCGGCACCGGGGACTGACGGCGCGCATTCGCGGCGGCGCGGGTATCGTCTGGAGAGAAGGGCATTTTGCGATGCTTGCGCTGTTCTGCGGCCATCCGGTCGCTGGATGGCGAGGACGCCGCCCTGATCGCGTCATCTTCGAGGGAAGGTGCCAGATGAGCTTCATGGACACGCTCAAGGACAAGCTCGGCATGGCGAAAGGCAAGGCCGGCGACCTCGCCGAGCAGCACGGCGACAAGGTCGACTCCGGGATCGACAAGGCGGCGAAAACCGCCGACTCGAAGACCGGCGGCAAGTACAGCGACAAGATCGGTACTGGCGCGGACAAGGCGAGGGACGCCGCGGGCAAGCTGGGCGACAAGGGCGGCCGGGACACCGGCGACTCGCTCTGACCCCGGCACCCGGCGGAACGCCGCATCCGCCGCACGGCGGCGGATGGACGGCGAGTGAGACCGGACAGCCGCGGAATTCCACCTTCCGCGGCTTGTCCATGTGCGACGCGCCCGGTCAGCTCCAGGCGGCGACGACATATCCCACGCCGTAGGGAGCCGCCTCGTACAGCAGCTGTCCGCCGAGGCCTGTACCTCGCGCCGCGCCGGCCAGCAGTTGCCAGGGCGCCCGGCCGGCCGCTCGGAGCTGCTGCGCCAGCTCCCCATCGAGCCCCGCCAGCGCTTCGATATCCGCGGCGGCGAGCGCGGCCCCGACAGCCGCGTCGAAACCCTCCGCCCGCTCGTCCAGATAGCCTGGCGCCTTGACGGAACGGCACGCGCTGCCGTCGCCCATCACCAGCAGGGCGACTCGCCCCGCCGACGCGGCAATGTCCCGCCCGGCAGCGGCGCAGCGGTCGGGTGCAAGCTGTTCCCCCACCCCCAGCCCCTCCAGCGGGCCCGCCTTCCAGTCCCGCAGCAGCCATGCTGCGACGGCCAGCGACGGCGGCAGTGCCCGATGGTCGTTTGCGCCGCCACCGGAATCCGCCGCCATACCGAGCCGTACGTCCATTGCGACGCCGAACGGGCGGAAGGAGCCGCGGGCGCCCGCGGGAAAAGGGACGCGGCCCGGCACGTCGGCCGGTCCCACGGCGACCAGTAGGTCGGGCCGGGACGCGGACAGCACGCCGACCGCGTCGGCGCAGACGTCCCGCAGCGCGTCCAGTTCGGGCGCGGCCCCGGCTGCCACCTCGGGTACGAGCAGCGGCGGGCAGGGGCAGACGGCAGCGGCGACCAGCATGATCGACACCTTACCGCCGGTACCGGACAGTGACTCCCGGTCCTCCGCGCCGCTCCGAACCGGGCTCAGCAGGCCGAGCAGCCACCCGCGGCGGCTGCCGGTACCGCGGCCCCGGCAGCCGGTGCCCCGATCGTCGGCAGCCCGAGCATCACACCGGCCGGCTGCGGCGCAGGAGCCGCGGTCCGCCGCTCCCAGGCGTCGCCGGCCCGCGTGCGGCGTACGGACAGCGCTGGGCGCTCCGCGAGCAGATGGTGCGGGGCTGCATAGGTGATCTCGACGGTCACCATGTCGCCAGGCCTGGCCTGTCCGCCCTCGGGACGCTCGAAGTGCACGAGCCTGTTGTCGGGCGCGCGCCCGGACAGCCGGCGGGTCGCGTCGTCCTTGCGGCCTTCGCCCTCCGCGACCAGTACCTCCAGGGTGCGGCCGACCTGGGTTTTGTTCTGCTCCCAGGAGATCTCCTCCTGGAGCGCGACCAAGCGCTCGTAGCGCTCCTGGACGACGGCCTTGGGGATCTGGCCTTCCATGTCGGCCGCGGGGGTGCCGGGCCGCTTGCTGTACTGGAAGGTGAAGGCCTGTGCGAAGCGCGCCTCACGCACCACGTGCAGGGTCTGCGCGAAGTCCTCCTCGGTCTCGCCGGGGAAGCCCACGATGATGTCGGTGGTGATGGCGGAGTCCGGCATCGCGGCACGCACTTTCTCGATGATGCCGAGGTAACGATCCTGCCGGTACGACCGGCGCATCGCCTTCAGCACCCGGTCGGAGCCCGACTGCAGCGGCATGTGCAGCTGGTGCATCACGGTTGGGGTCTCGGCCATCGCAGCGATCACATCATCGGTGAAGTCGCGGGGGTGCGGGGAGGTGAAGCGGATGCGCTCCAGGCCCTCGACCGCGCCGGTGGCCCGCAGTAGTTTGCCGAACGCCTCGCGGTCGCCGATGTCGGAGCCGTAGGCGTTGACGTTCTGGCCGAGCAGGGTGACCTCGATGACGCCCTCGGCGACCAGTGCCTCGACCTCGGCCAGCACATCGCCCGGCCGCCGGTCCTTCTCCTTGCCCCGCAGGGCAGGCACGATGCAGAAGGTGCAGGTGTTGTTGCAGCCCACGGAGATCGCGACCCACGCGGCGTACGCGGACTCGCGGCGCGAGGGCAGCGTCGAGGGGAAGGTCTCCAGCGACTCGACGATCTCGACCTGGGCCTCTTCGGCGATCCTGGCCCGCTCCAGCAGTACAGGCAGCTGCCCGATGTTGTGCGTGCCGAACACGACATCGACCCAGGGCGCCCGCTTCACGATCGTGTCGCGGTCCTTCTGCGCCAGGCAGCCGCCCACGGCGATCTGCATGCCGGGCCGGGCGGCCTTCTTCGGCACCAGCTGGCCGAGGTTGCCGTAGAGCCGGTTGTCGGCGTTCTCCCGCACCGCACAGGTGTTGAAGACGACGACGTCCGCTCCGTCGGAGCCTGCCGGCGCCCGTACATAGCCGGCGCCCTCCAGCAGGCCGGACAGCCGCTCGGAGTCGTGGACGTTCATCTGGCACCCGTAGGTGCGGACCTCGTAAGTACGCGCGCTCATAACAATTCCCCAGAGTACGTGGTTCCCGGGCCGTGCCGCTCCGTCTTGCCGCTGTCTTGTGCAGCCGTCGAGAGCGCGGCAATTCCCGCGCCTTTCGCCTCCTCCGTCGCCGGCCCGCGGGCGCCGCCCGTACCCACGGGAGCCGCCCGGTATTCGGCCGCCCTTCCGCGTATCACCGCAGCCTGGCAGGATCGCGGGGCATGGACCTCCCCCGCCCCGGTGTGCTGTGGCCGCAGGGCCGCCGCGCCCGGCGCCGGCGGGCGCAGCAGACCGCGCTGGCCGCCGCGTCGGCGCTCGCACTGCTGGTCTGGTGGCTGGTGCCGTCCGGCGGGCCCGGCTATCCGCGTGCTCCGCTGTCGTTTGCGACAGGCGTCGCCAACGGGGTCTACGAGAAGTACGGGATGCTGCTGCAGGGGGACCTGCGCACCGCGCTGCCCGGGGTCGATGTGACGTTGCAGCACACCGAGGGATCGGTCGACAACATCAAGCGGGTCGCGTCGGGGCGGTCCGACTTCACCATTGCGGCGGCCGACGCCGTGGCAAGTTACGACGGCCCCGGCAAGTCGGACCTGCGCGCGGTCGCGCGGCTCTACGACGACTACATGCAGCTGGTCGTACCGTACGACTCCCCCGTCCACTCGATCCGTGACCTGCGCCACCTGACAGTCGGGGTCGGGCAGGCCGACTCCGGGGTCAACCTCATCACCCGCCGGCTGTTCACCGCGGCGGGCATGGAAATGGACAGGGACGTGACGGCGGAGCCGGTCGGCATCGACCAGGCGCCCGCGATGCTGCTCGACGGCCGACTCGACGCCTTCTTCTGGTCGGGCGGCCTGCCGACCGCCGCGGTCGCGGCGATGACGTCCCCGGTGGCACGGATCAAGCTGGTGCAGCTCGGCGACCTGGTGGCGCCGCTGCACGCGCTGGGTCCCGACATGGCCTACTACCGGCAGGCGGTCATGCCGGCCGACGCCTATCCCTCGGCGCAGGGCGGCAAGGCGGTGGCGACCATCGCGGTGGCCAATCTGCTGGTCACCACCGACCGCGCGGACGCCGGGCTGGTGCAGCGGCTGACCCGGGCGGTGATCGACAGCCGGGACGCCATCGGCACGGTCGTGCACGCGGCCCAACTGGTGGACCTGCGCACCGCGGTCTTCACCGATCCGCTGCCGTTGCACGTGGGCGCGGAACGCTACTACCGCTCGGTGAAGCCGTAGAAGCCGTGGAAGCCGTGGAAGCCGAGATGACCGCGCCACCCGCGGAAGCCGTACATGTCAGGGCCGTCGCCATGTACGAGCGGTCCGCCGCTACGTCGCCACCACCGGTGCCGTGCGCGGCACGGTGAGGGTGACCTCAAGGCCGCACGGATCGTGGTGGCCGTACCCGATGGCGCCGCCGCTCTGGGTGAGCAGGGCCCTCGCAATGGACAGGCCGAGCCCCGAACCCTGCACGTTCTGATGCCGGGCGCTGCGCCAGAAGCGGTCGCCGATCCTGGGCAGCTCGTCGTCCGCCAGCCCGGGGCCGCTGTCGGCGACCACGACCCTGGCGCTGTCGCTGTCCGCCGCCACCACGACGGTGACGGTGGAGCCCGCAGGGGTGAATTTGATCGCGTTGTCCAGCACCGCGTCCAACGCGCTGGACAGGGCGACGGGGTCGGCCCACCCGGCCACCGCGGAGCCGTCGGGCGGTGCGCCGAAGTCCATGGCGACGCCCGCCCGGTCCGCGACCGGCCGCCAGGCGGCCGTACGGGTGCGGGCCATGGCCACGATGTCCACGGCCACCAAATGGCTGCCGGAACTCTCGGCGACCGCGAGGCCCAGCAGATCGTCGAGCACCTGGGCCAGCCGCAGCCCTTCCTCCTTGACCGACTCGGCCTCCGTATGCCCCTCGGGCAGTTCGAGGCCGAGGAGTTCGATCCGCAGCAGCAGCGCCGACAGCGGATTGCGCAGCTGGTGCGAGGCGTCGGCGACGAAGGCTCGCTGCTGGTCGAGCACGGCCTCGACGTTGTCGGCCATCTCGTTGAACGAACGGATCAGGCGCCGCAGTTCCGGCGGCCCGCCGGCCGGCCCGACGCGGGATTTCATCCGGCCGGTGGCGATGTCGTGGGTGACCCGGTCCAGGGTCGCCACCGGCAGCAGCACCCAGCCGGTCAGCCGCACCGCGCACAGCACGGCGATGACCATGGCCGCGAGTTCACCCGCCGCCAGCAGCATCCAGCCGTGCAGGATGCGGGACCGCAGGGCGCCGGTCGGCGAATCGGTGACGACGACCGCCACCACGTCGCCGTCCCGCACGATCGGCGAGGCAATGGCGAGCCTGCGGTGCTGCCAGGGCCACACCTGCGCCGGGTGGTGCGCGCGCCGGCCCAGCAGCGCCGACTCGTAGGCGTCGTAGAGTTCGCCCTCCGCAGGCAGCTGCCAGCTCTTGGGAGCTGTGGCCATCGCGGTGCTGTCGCGGTAGAAGACACCGGCGCTGATGCCGTAGAGCTGCTCGTATCTGGCGAGTTCCGTGCGCAATGTGTGCAGCCTTTCGCCGTCCACACTGTCCACGAGGGACTTCTGTTCGTCGCGAGCGGTGACGAACTGCGCCAGCGCGGCGAAGCGCGTGGTGTCGTCGATCCGGTCGACGACGACGCGCTGCTGCTGCGCGGCGGCCAGGCTCGCGGCCAGCGGGATGCCGAGAGCCAGCAGCACACCCGCCATCAGCACGATCAGCAGCGGGAGCAGTCGGGTGCGCATGGTGCGGGACCTCGGCCGGTCGCGGGTCAGCCGGCGGACGGCACGACGAGCCGGTAGCCGACCCCGCGCACCGTCTCGATCATGGCCGGGGTGCGCAGCTTCGAGCGCAGGGACGCCACATGGACCTCAAGGGTGCGGCCCGTACCCTCCCACGCGGTCCGCCACACCTCGCTGATGATCTGCTCCCGGCGGAAGACCACCCCGGGCCGCCCGGCGAGCAGCGCCAGCAGGTCGAACTCCTTTCGGGTCAGCACGATCGGGTCGCCGTCCACGGTGACGCGGCGGCTGGGCAGTTCGATGGCGATCGGGCCGAGCAGCAGCCGGGTGCGCTGCCCGGCGGATTCGGAGCTCTGCACGCCCGTTGCCGGCGCACCGCCGGGACCCGGGGCGGGCGGAGCGAGGCCGGCGGGACTGAGCGGCAGGCGGCGGCTGACGGCGTGGATACGGGCGATCAGTTCCCCGGTGTCGTACGGCTTCACGATGTAGTCGTCGGCGCCCAGGTTGAGACCGTGGATCCGGGACCTGACATCGGCGCGGGCGGTGACCATGATCACCGGAGTGGCGGTCCTGCGCCTGATCCGGCTGCACACCTCGAAACCGTCCTGGTCGGGCAGGCCGAGGTCCAGCAGGACGCAGTCGAAGGAGGGCCCGCCGTCGGGCAGCAGCGCCTGGATCGCCTCCTCGCCGCTGCGGGCGTGCCTGACGTCGAATCCGTGCTTGCCGAGGAGTGCGGAGACGGCCGCGGCAACCCGGTCGTCGTCCTCCACCAGCAGCAGCCGCATCTGTGGTCTCCTCCTTCTGTCCGGCCACGTCCGGCCCTGCCGGTCGGGCCCTGTGGGTGCGTCCGGCTGTCCTGCGGCCTTCCCGCGGCCGACGGCGGCCTGAGGCGGCCGGTCTGCCCGTCACCGGTCCGCCGTGCGGCCGGGGGCCGCATTTCGGCCCCCGTGACCGAATCCACGCTGATCGGCCGGGGGTGCGTCAAGGGGGTACCGGCTCACGGTGCCGACCGTTACCGAGCCGGTACGCGTCACGGGCGCCGTCCGGTGCGTACGGCATGCGCCCGGTGTGCTGTCGGCGCACCGCGCCGACGCGCGACTGTCGCTTGACGTGGGCAGGCGCAGTGGGTTGCATACGCTTTGTGACCGCACTTCTTCCGGGGGCAGCTGAGTGGACCCGGTGATCGTCGCGGGGGCAGGCCCTGTGGGCCTGACCCTCGCCCTCGCGCTGGCCCGCCGCGACGTCCCCGTCATCCTCCTCGACGAGGCGGAGGTGATCGCCGACGCCGAGGGGCTGCGGCACTCGCGCACCGCCGTGCTCGGTCCGGCAGAAGTCGCGCTGGTCGAGCGGCTCGGCTGTCCCGCCGTCCGCGAGGACGGCGCCGCCTGGACCGGCTGGCGGACCGTACGCCGGCGCGACGAGGTGGCGCGGATCGACTTCGGGGCGGACGAGGCCCCGGTGCACATCGCGCAGCACCGGCTGGAGAACGGCCTGCGGCAGGCGCTGCTCGGCTGCGGCTCCGTCCGGATCGTGGCGGGCTGCCGGGTGGACGCGCTGGAGCAGGACGGACGCGGGGTCACGGTGCACACCAACGGCTCGCACGACACATGGTGGCGGGGCAGCTATCTGGTGGGCTGCGACGGCCCGCGGTCGACGGTCCGCAAGCTGCTGGAGGTGCGTTTCCCGGGCCGCACGGCGGTGGACCGGCACGCTGTGGCAGTGGTGCGCGCCGACCTTCCCGAGCCGGGCGTGGCCCTGCTGCACCGGGACCCGCCGGGGGCGCCGGCCGGGCAGGAGGTGACGGCGCGGCCGCTTCCCGAGGGGTTGTGGCGGCTGGACTGGCTGCTGCCGGTGCAGGCCCGTGCGCTCACCCCTGACGCTCTGGTGGAGCGGCTGCGCGGCACGCTCACCGCGTGGTGCGGCAGCGTCGTGCCCTACGAGGTCGTGGGCTCCGCCGACTACTCGGTGCATCAGCGGCTGGCCAGGCGGTGGCGGTCCGGCCGGGTCTTCCTCGCCGGGGACGCCGCGCACCTGATGGGGGCGCTCGGGGCGCAGAGTGTCGAGGAGGGGCTGCGGGACGCCGAGAACCTGTGCTGGAAGCTCGCCCTGGCGTGGCACGACGGCGCGTCCAAGCTCCTGCTCAACAGCTACGAGGCCGAGCGGCGCGGCGCGGTCGGCGCCCGGCTGCGGGCCACCGACCAGGTGCTCCCGATGCTCCGGGCGAGCGGTGCCTGGCAGAATGTACGGCAGTCGCTGCTGTCGGGGTCGACGCGCGGGCAGGCGGAACTGCTGACCGACAGCCACCTGGGGCGGGGGGCGGCAGCCGCCTCCCGGGTCTACGGGCGTTCGCCGCTGGCGCTGCCCGCGCCGCGGTCGGGCGGGGGCAGGTCCGGGGCGTCGCCGCTGGTGGCGGGGTGCGACACGCCGCCGGGCGGCCGGGTCAGCGATGTGCAGGTGACGGCGCTCGACGGTACGGTCGGGCGCCTGCGGGACCGGCTGGGGCGGGGGCTGGTGGTGGTCCTGGTCGCGCCCGGCACCGGGGTGTGGGAGAGCAGGCACTGGCTGACGGCCGGGCTGATGCCCCGGTTGGCGTCCGCGGTCGCCGCGCTGCCCACTCCGGCGGAACTGCTGGTGGCCGAGACCTACCCGGGTGCGACGGCGCACAGTGTGCTGCTGATCCGGCCGGACGGCCATCTGGTCACGTCCATGGTCGGCTGCCGTCCGGCGGAGCTGTACTCCTATGCCGATCTGGCTCGCGGCGGTCCGCCGACCTCGGCCGAGGGGGACGGCCCGGACGCCGACGACCAGCACGATGACGCCCGAGAGGCCCCGGGGAGCGGCGCGGCGGGTACGCGGGTCAGCGGGCGTACGCGGTAGGCCGCGGCCGGTGCGGGCGCCGCTCTGCCTGCCTGCCCGGCCGCTCGGCTATTCCCATGCGTCCTGTCCCTCGACGCCGTGCCGCGGCTCGGCGGCGTCGTCGTCCTTCTCCTGTGCGAGGGCGTCGCGCACCACTCTCAGTGCCAGCCCCTCGCCGTATCCCTTGCGTGCGAGCATTCCGGCCAGCCGCCGGATCCGCCGGTCCCGGTCAAGGCCGCGGGTGCCGGGCAGTTTTCGCTGTACGAGGGCCCGTGCGGTCTCCTCCTCCTGCTCGGGGTCGAGCAGGCCGACGGCCTCGGTCACCAACTCGGCGTCCACCCCGCGGTGGCGCAGTTCCTGGGCGAGTGCCCGGCGGGCCAGGCCGCGGCCGCGGTGCCGTGACTCCACCCAGGTGTTGGCGAACGCCTGATCGTCGATCAGCCCCACATCCTGGAAGCGCTCCAGGACGTAATCGGCGACCTCATCGGGGATCTCGCGCTTGCGCATGGCGTCGGCGAGTTGCCGGCGCGTGCGTGGCATCCCGGTGAGCAGGCGCAGGCACAGTGCCCGCGCCTGCTCCTCGGGATCGAGCGGCGGCTCTTGCGAGGCCCTCGACTCGGAAGAGCCGCCGCGCTCCTGGGTTCTGCGCGCCATGGCGTCAGGCCTTGGCAGCGGTGGCCTTGGCAGCCTTCTTCGGTGCCGGAACCTCGGCCTTGGCCGGCGCCGCGGCATCTGCCGCATCGGCGCCCGGCTGGGCCGCCGGTGCCGCCTCCACCTTCTTCGGCACGCCGACGCCCAGCTTCTCCTTGATCCGCTTCTCGATCTCGTCCGCCAGGTCCGGATTGTCCTTGAGGAAGTTGCGGACGTTCTCCTTGCCCTGGCCGAGCTGGTCGCCCTCGTACGTGTACCAGGCGCCGGACTTGCGGACGAAGCCGTGCTCGACGCCCATGTCGATCAGACCGCCCTCACGGCTGATGCCGTGGCCGTAGAGGATGTCGAACTCGGCCTGCTTGAAGGGCGGCGCGACCTTGTTCTTGACGACCTTGACGCGCGTGCGGTTGCCGACCGCGTCGGTGCCGTCCTTGAGCGTCTCGATCCGGCGGATGTCGAGCCGGACCGAGGCGTAGAACTTCAGCGCCCGGCCACCGGTGGTGGTCTCCGGCGAGCCGAACATCACACCGATCTTCTCGCGGAGCTGGTTGATGAAGATCGCGGTGGTCTTCGACTGGTTGAGCGCGCTGGTGATCTTGCGGAGCGCCTGGCTCATCAGCCGGGCCTGGAGGCCGACGTGCGAGTCGCCCATCTCGCCCTCGATCTCGGCCCGCGGCACGAGGGCTGCCACGGAGTCGATCACGATGAGGTCGATGGCGCCGGAGCGGACCAGCATGTCCACGATCTCCAGCGCCTGCTCGCCGGTGTCCGGCTGCGACAGCAGAAGGTTGTCGGTGTCCACGCCGAGGGCCTTGGCGTAGTCGGGGTCGAGGGCGTGCTCGGCGTCCACGAACGCCACCGTGCCGCCGGCTTTCTGCGCGTTGGCCACCGCGTGCAGGGTCAGCGTGGTCTTTCCTGAGGACTCGGGGCCGTACACCTCCACCACCCGGCCGCGCGGCAGTCCGCCGACGCCGAGGGCCACGTCCAGCGCGGTCGACCCGGTGGGGATGACCTCGATGGGCTCATTCGGCCGGTCGCCGAGGCGCATGACCGCGCCTTTGCCGAACTGCCGTTCAATCTGCGCGAGCGCGGCGTCGAGCGCCTTGTCGCGGTCGTTTCCTGCCATGGGCTCCACCCGGGATGTCTGGTTCGATCGCTTCACGTCCACGACGCTAGCGCCTGCCACTGACAACGCGCCCGGACGTCGCTCCGGCCTGTGGATAACTCGGGCGGTTCCGACCAGCGGTTCCGGTCCGAATCCTTGCCGCCGACCCGGGAATCCGTCCGGCGCTTACATAAGAATGGATGTTCGAATTCCGTGTCAAGCGACCCGCCGGGGCGTCAGGCCCGGGGATCGGTCACCTCGTAGCGCCGCACGTAGGCCGCGAAGAAACCCTGGAGTGTGGCGGTCACGGGAATCGCGATGAGGGCGCCGACCGCGCCGAGCAGGGCGGTCCCCGCGATGACCGAGCCGAAGGCGACAGCCGGGTGGATGTCCACGGTGCGCGCGGTGATCCGCGGCTGGAGCAGGTAGTTCTCGAACTGCTGATAGACCACGACGAAGCACAGCACCCACAGGGCGTCCCACGGGTCCTCGGTGAACGCGATCAGGACCGGCAGCGCGCCCGCCAGATAGGTGCCGACGGTCGGGATGAACTGCGAGACCAGTCCGACCCAGACCGCGAGCGCGGGCGCGTAGGGCACTCCGAGCACCTGGAGCAGGATGTAGTGCGCGATCCCGGAGATCAGCGCCATCAGGGCGCGGGAGTAGAGATAGCCGCCGGTCTTGGCGACCGCGATCTCCCAGGCCCGCAGCACCTCGGCCTGGCGGGCGGGCGGCAGCACGGAGCACAGCGCCCGCCGCAGCCGCGGGCCGTCGGCCGCGAAGTAGTAGGTGAACAGCAGCACGGTGAAGATCTGGAACACGGTGCCGATGACGGTGGCCGACAGTCCCCACACGCTGCTGGCGCCGTTCGCGAGGTAGGTGCGCACCCAGTTGGAGTGCAGGACGTTGTCCCTGAGATTGCCGGTGTCGAGGTGCGAGTGGAAGGTCTTGTTGATCCACACCACGACGTCGTCCACGTACCGCGGCAGATTGCGCACGATGGTGCCGATCTGATCGACCAGCAGCGAGCCGAGCGCCAGGACGAAGCCCGCCGCCGCGATCAGGACCACGAGGATGACCAGGCCGGTGGCCAGCCCGCGGCGCACCTTGCGGGTGGCCATCCAGTCCACCGCGGGCTCGATGGCCACGGCGCAGAAGAACGAGATCAGCACGTTTACCAGCAGTCCGATGAGCCGGTCGAAGGCCCAGTGCGCGAACTGGTAGCAGGCGATGAGCGCGAGGGTCAGCACCACTGCGCGCGGCAGCCAGCGCGGCATGCGGGCGCGGGGCGCGCGCGGCGTGTCGGGCGGTCCGGGTCCGTCGGGGGGCGGCGCAGGAGGCGTGGCCGGATCGGGGGTGTCGTCGCTTCCTGCCACGCGCCAAGTGTCGCCCTACCCGGGGGGAAAGTCCTGATATCGACTCATTCGGCGCAGCAGGTGCACCTGCTGCGGCTCCGGCGTGGCCGGCCGGGCAGCGCGGGGCGTCCGGCCGGCGGCGGGTCAGCGCCGGGCGGCGGGTACGTCCATAGCGGCGCACACCGCACGCCAGACGTCCTTGGTCTCCCAGCCGTCGTCCAGCGCCTGGTGGACCGTACGCCCGCCCAGTTCCGCCATGACATGGTCACGTGCGAAGGAGTCGGCGTAGGCGTCACCGAAGTGGGCGCGCATTCGTTCCCAGAAAGTCGTCAACCGCATGGCTGCCAGTATCGCGCGCCCGCCGTGCGGATCCCGCCCGCCGTCACCATGCGCCGGACAGCGCGCGTGCCGCCGCGGTGACGAGCACCGCTGCCGCGATCACCACCAGGAACGGCGCCCGCAGCAGCACCGCGACCCAGGCGGCCGCGAGCCCGGCGGCGCGCGCGTCGACGGCAAGGCGCAGCTGATCGGTCCCGAAGGTCTGCAGTGCGGTGAGCGCGGCGAGCAGCGCGATCGGCACCAGGGCCGCGAGCCGCTTGGCCAGCGGTCGTTCCAGCACCCCTGCCGGTACGGACAGACCCAGCAGTTTCACGGCGTAGCAGCCTGCCGCCGTCACGGTGATCGCCATCCAGGTGTTCGCGCCTGTGCTCATTGCCGCGCCTCGTCCTTCGCCGGTCCGGCAGGTGCGGTGCCGGCTCCGCTGCGGCCTCGGCCGCCGGCCGCCAGCACCAGTGGCGCGGCGAGGGCGGCGACCAGCACCGGCACACCGGCCGGCAGCAGGGGCAGCCCCGTCAGCGCGAGGGCCACTGCCAAGGCCGCGACGGCGCGTTCGGTACGGCCTTTGACCATGGGGGCCAGCAGCGCGAGGAAGACGGCGGGACCGGCCGCGTCCAGGCCCCACGCCGCGGGGTCGCCGAGCGCCGAGGCGCCCAGCGCGCCGAGCAGGGTGGTGAGATTCCACAGCACATACAGGCTCGCACCGGTCACAGTGAAGCCGAGCCGGGCACTGGCCCGGTCCCGCTGGGCGAGCGCCACCGCGGAGGATTCGTCGATGACCCATTGCGCCGCCAGCGGGCGCAGCACCGCGGGCAGCCGCAGGAGCTGGGACAGGCGGAGTCCGTAGAAGGCGTTGCGGGCGCCGAGGAAGAGCGCGCCGGCCGCCGCCGTATAGGGGCTGCCGCCCGCGCCGAGCGCACCGACCAGGGCGAACTGGGACGCGCCGGTGAAGACCAGCAGGGACAGTATGCAGCTCTGCAGCACGGTGAGCCCGGCGCCGGCCGAGGTCACGCCGAAGGCGAAGCCGGACAGGCCCACGGCCACACCGACGCCGAGGGCGTCGCGGACCACGCGTGAGCGGGACGAGGAGGGAAGTGGGGACGATGGCGGGTCTGCGGCCCGATCGGGTATCGGTGGTGCGGTCACCCGCCCAGGCTAGGAAGCACCCGGCGCCAGGTCTTGTACATTCTTGCGCTCGCGCTGGTACGCCCCCGGCGGGACGCCGACGATGCGGGTGAAGTGGCGGTTGAGGTGCGGCTGGTCGGTGAAGCCGACGGCGGTCGCGGCGGTCGCGGGCGCGACGCCCGCCTCCAGCAGACGGCGGGCGGCCTTGACACGCTCGCCGGTCAGCCAGGCGTGCGGGGGCAGTCCGTAGACCGCCTTGAACGCCCGTAGCAGGGCGAAGGGACTGGTGCCGACTTCGGCGGCGAGCTGTTCCAGGCCCGGCGGTTCCGCAAGCCTGGCCGTCAGCAGCTCCCGTGCCCGGGCGGCGACGTCCCGGCCGCCCTGACGGCCCCGAGCGGCGACCGGTCCTGCACCGTGCCGGGTGAGCAGGCGGGCGACCAGGAGCCGCAGGCACGTGTCGGCCGCCAGCGCGTTGTCGCGCTCCGCGGCAGCGTGGACATCGGCAATCATCCGGGCAGTGGCGGGGTCGTGCAGGACGGCGGTGGTGAAGGCAGGGGTGCCGCGCGGCAGGGAGATCTCGGCGGCCACCGCGGCGACGACCTGCCGGGTGGGGTAGAGGACGCGGTAGGCCCAGCCCTCCTCCGTGCCCGCGTAGGCCGTGTGCGGGGTCTCGGGGTTGATCAGGACGACACCGCCCGTACCGGCCCGCTCGGCCCCGTCCGGCAGCCCGATACCCTCGACTCCCCCCGTGATCGCGGCGATCACATAGCCGTCATGGGCATGTCGGGGGAAGGTGTGCCGGATGTAGCGGGCGTGCAGCAGATCCACCCCCGGCAGCGCGGGGTGCTCCCAGTGTCTGGCCTGCTCGCGCGGGATCATGAGGCCATTGTGGCGTGGCCGCGCCAGGAGTTATCCACAGGTCGCGGTTCTGGCTCAGCGGGCTGTCGGTGCGGCGAGGCAGGATGGTGGCATGTCCAGTCGCAGCAGCCTCGATGCTTTCTCCCCCGCCACCCGCGCGTGGTTCACGGGGGCGTTCAGCGAGCCCACGCCCGCCCAGGCCGGGGCGTGGACGGCCATCGCCGAGGACTCCGACGTGCTGGTCGTCGCCCCCACCGGTTCGGGCAAGACACTCGCCGCGTTCCTGGCCGCACTCGACCGGCTCGCGGCCACCCCGCCGCCGGCCGAGGCCCGCAAGCGCTGCCGGGTGCTGTACGTATCACCGCTGAAAGCCCTGGCGGTGGACGTGGAGCGCAATCTGCGCAGTCCGCTCGCGGGCCTGCGCCAGGAGTCGGTACGCCTCGGGCTGCCCGAGCCCGAGGTACGCGTCGGGATCCGCTCGGGGGACACCCCGCCCGCGGAGCGGCGCGCGCTGGTCACCAGGCCGCCCGACATCCTGATCACCACCCCGGAATCGCTCTTCCTCATGCTCACCTCCGCCGCCCGGGAGGCACTGAGCGGGGTGGAGACGGTGATCCTGGACGAGGTGCACGCGGTGGCCGGCACCAAGCGGGGCGCGCATCTGGCCCTGTCGCTGGAACGGCTCGACCGCCTGCTGGACCGGCCCGCCCGCCGGATCGGCCTTTCGGCCACCGTCCGCCCGGTGGACGAGATCGCCCGCTATCTGTCCCCGCAGCGCAGGGTGGCCATCGTCCAGCCCCCGTCGCAGAAGCGGTTCGAGCTGTCGGTGGTGGTGCCGGTGGCGGATCTGGCCGAGCTGGGCGGCTCACCGGTCGCCGACCATGCCGAGCACAGCGGTCCCGCCGCGGGTCCGGCCGAGCGGCCCTCGATCTGGCCGCATGTGGAGGAGCGGATCGCCGATCTGGTGCAGGCGCATCGCTCGACGATCGTCTTCGCCAATTCACGCAGACTGGCCGAGCGGCTGTGCAACCGGCTCAATGAGATCGGCCAGGAGCGCGCGGAGGGCGGTCCGCTGCCCGAGGCCCACTCCCCCGCCGAGGTCATGGCCCAGTCGGGTGCGGCCCGTGGCGCCCCGCCGGTACTGGCCCGCGCCCACCACGGCTCGGTGTCCAAGGAGCAGCGGACACTGGTCGAGGAGGACCTGAAAGCCGGCCGGCTGCCGGCCGTCGTCGCCACCTCCAGTCTGGAACTCGGTATCGACATGGGCGCCGTCGACCTGGTCGTCCAGGTGGAGTCGCCGCCGTCGGTGGCCTCGGGGCTCCAGCGGGTCGGGCGCGCGGGACACCAGGTCGGGGCGGTGTCCACCGGAGTGGTCTTCCCCAAATACCGCGGTGACCTGGTGCAGTCGGCGGTGGTCACCGAGCGGATGCGGGCGGGGGCGATCGAGTCGCTGCGGGTGCCGTCCAACCCGCTGGACGTGCTGGCCCAGCAGATCGTCGCCATGACCGCGCTGGACAGCTGGGACGTCGATGAGCTGCTGACGGTGGTGCGGCGCGCCGCGCCCTTCGCGTCCCTGCCGCATTCGGCCTATACGGCGGTGCTCGACATGCTCGCCGGGCGCTATCCCTCCGACGCCTTCGCCGAGCTGCGGCCCCGGCTGGTGTGGGACCGGGTGGCGAACACGGTGACCGGACGGCCGGGGGCGCAGCGGCTGGCCGTCACCTCGGGCGGCACCATCCCGGACCGGGGCCTGTTCGGGGTGTTCCTGGCCGGCGCCGACCCGAAGAAGGGCGGGGGGCGGGTCGGCGAGCTGGACGAGGAGATGGTGTACGAGTCGAGGGTCGGCGACGTCTTCACCCTGGGCACCACGTCCTGGCGGATCGAGGACATCACCAGGGACCGGGTGCTGGTCTCGCCCGCCCCCGGTGTGCCGGGGCGGCTGCCCTTCTGGAAGGGCGACCAGCTCGGCCGCCCGCTGGAGCTGGGCCGGGCGCTGGGAGCGTGGCTGCGCGAGGTGGGCGCGCTTGCCGAGAAGCCGGCCAGGAAGCGGCTGTCGGCGGCGGGCCTCGACACCTGGGCCGCCGACAATGTGCTGGCCTATCTCACCGAGCAGCGGCAGGCCTGCGGCCACGTCCCGGACGACCGCACGATCGTGGTCGAGCGCTTCCGCGACGAGCTGGGTGACTGGCGGGTGATCATCCACTCCCCGTTCGGCGCGCAGGTGCACGCGCCCTGGGCGCTGGCGCTCGGCGCCCGGCTCCAGGAGAAGTACGGTCTGGACGCCCAGGCGATGCACGCCGACGACGGCATCGTGCTGCGGCTGCCGGACGCCGATCTGATGGGCCTCGACCTGCTGGATGTCGCCCCCGTGCAGCACGGGGCGGAATTCGACCCCGAGCAGTCGCCGGTGGGGGCCGCCGATGTGGCCTTCGACAAGGGCGAGGTCGAGCAGTTGGTCACCGAGCAGGTGGGCGGCTCCGCGCTGTTCGCCTCCCGGTTCCGGGAGTGCGCGGCCCGCGCGCTGCTGCTGCCGCGCCGCAGCCCGGGCAAGCGCACCCCGCTGTGGCAGCAGCGCCAGCGGGCATCGCAGTTGCTGGAGGTCGCCTCCGAGTTCGGATCGTTCCCGATCGTGCTGGAGGCGGTGCGCGAGTGCCTCCAGGACGTCTTCGACGTGCCGGGTCTGGTGGAGCTGATGGGCGACATCGAGGCCCGCAGGGTACGGCTGGTCGAGGTCACCACGACCGAGCCGTCGCCCTTCGCCAGGTCGCTGCTGTTCGGTTATGTCGCGCAGTTCCTCTATGAGGGCGATTCGCCGCTGGCGGAGCGGCGGGCGGCGGCGCTGTCGCTGGACTCGCGGTTGCTGGCGGAGCTGCTGGGGCAGGCCGAGCTGCGCGAACTGCTCGACGCCGATGTGCTGGCCGAGCTGGACCGCGAATTGCAGTGGCTGACCGAGGACCGCCGGGCCAGGAGCGCCGAGGGCGTCGCGGACCTGCTGCGGCTGCTCGGCCCGCTGACCGATGTGGAGTTGGCCGCAAGGGGCGCCGATCCGGGCTGGGCCGCGGAGCTGGAGTCCGCCCGGCGGGCGATCCGGGTGCGGATCGCCGGGGCCGAGCACTGGGCGGCGGTCGAGGACGCGGGACGGCTGCGGGACGCGCTGGGCACGGCGCTGCCGGTGGGGGTGCCGGTGGCGTTCACCGAGCCGGTGAAGGATCCGCTCGGGGATCTGGTGGCCCGTTATGCCCGCACGCACGGCCCGTTCACGACCGGGGAGGCGGCAGCGCGGTTCGGGCTGGGGGCGGCGGTGGCGGACGGCGTGCTGCACCGGCTGGGCGCGGCCGGCCGGGTGGTACAGGGCGAGTTCAGGCCGGGCGGCGCGGGCCAGGAGTGGTGCGACGCCACAGTGCTGCGCCGGCTGCGGCGCAGGTCCCTGGCGGCGCTCCGGCAGGAGCTGGAGCCGGTGCCGCCCGCGACGCTGGGGGTCTTCCTGCCGCAGTGGCAGCACGTCGGCACGCACAGCCTGCGCGGGATGGACGGTCTGGCGCGGGCGGTCGAGCAGTTGCAGGGCGCGTCGGTGCCGGCGTCCGCGCTGGAGAAGCTGGTACTGCCGTCCCGGGTCACCGGCTACTCCCCGGCGATGCTGGACGAGCTGACGGCCTCCGGCGAGATCCTCTGGGCCGGAGCCGGCGCGCTGCCGGGCAAGGACGGCTGGGTCTCGCTCTACCTCGCCGACACCGCGCCGCTGCTGCTCCCGCCGCCGCAACCGCTGGAGCTGACCCCGCTCCACCAGGCCGTGCTGACCGCGCTGTCCGGCGGGTACGGGCTGTTCTTCCGGCAGATCGCCGACCAGGTGAGAGCGGGTGACCTGGGAGCCACGGAGCCGCAGCTCGCCGACGCGGTCTGGGATCTGGCCTGGTCGGGACGGCTCACCAATGACACGCTCGCGCCGCTGCGCGCCCTGCTCGGCTCCGGCCGCACCGCGGGAGCGACGGCGCACCGGGCACCCCGGTCGGTGCCACGCGGCCGGTACAGCTCGCTCGCGAGCCGGGCCGCGCCGCGCCCCACGGCGTCCCGCAGCGGTCCGCCGACCACCGCGGGGCGCTGGTCGCTGGTCCCGACAGCTGAGCAGGACCCGACCTTGCGGGCCCACGCCCTCACCCACGCCCTGCTCGACCGGCACGGGGTGGTGACCCGGGGCGCGGTGGCGGCGGAAGGCGTCGAAGGGGGGTTCTCCGCGGCGTACCGGGTCTTGGCTGCGTTCGAGGAGACCGGCCAGGCACGGCGCGGCTATGTGGTCGAGGGGCTGGGCGCGGCGCAGTTCGCGATGGACGGGGCGGTGGACCGGCTGCGGGCGCTGAGTACGGCCCGGGAGCGGGAAGAGGAGCAGTCCGGCCGCGCCAGGACGGTGGTGCTCGCCGCGGCGGACCCGGCCAACCCGTACGGTGCCGCCCTGCCGTGGCCCGAGCAGCCGACGGGCGTCGGGCACCGCCCCGGCCGCAAGGCAGGCGCCCTGGTGGTGCTCACCGACGGCGAGGTTGCCCTCTACGTGGAGCGGGGCGGCAAGTCGCTGCTCGCCTGGCCGATCGACGAGATACGTACGCAGGCCGCGGCGGATGCGCTGGCGCTGGCGGTGCGGGAGGGCGCGCTGGGGAAGCTCACGGTGGAGCGTGCCAATGGTGAGTCCGCGTTGACCTCGCCGCTGGGGCGGGCGTTGGAAGCAGCGGGCTTCCATGCGACGCCTCGCGGGCTGCGGTTGCGGGACGGTCACTGATCCCCTGCGGGGTACGCATGTGCTCCCGAGTGCGTGGCCCGGGACCGGGCCGCCGCTGCGTCAGTGGACGCGCGTCGCCGGGGCCGGGGGCGTGCGGTTGCCCTCCGGCAGGGGATGCCCGTCCGCGGGGCGCGGGGAACTGCGCGCCCCGCCGGCCACGGGCCGGTGGTCCGGGTCGGACCGAGCAGACCCGCCGGGCCGGTGACGATCCGCGGCCCGGTGGGGGCTGATCGCGCAGTTCCCCGCGCCCCCGGGCTGACGGCGGTCCGTCCGGGTACAGCGCTGCGTCGTGGCAGGCATGCAGTTCCTCGCGCCCCCGGGGCTGAGCGTCGTCGCCACACGACGGTGAGAGGCGGGCTGCGGGCGCAGTCCCCCGCGACCCCCGCGATAGCGGCGGTCCGTTCGGGCCCAACGCTGAGAATCGGGCGGCACGCGCGCTTCCCCGCGCCCTGGATCAGTGGCCATCCGTATGGACCCGCGCTGCTTCGCGTGGCTAGATGATCGATTCCAAGGGGTTCAATGGTCGTAGGCGGTGAGCGCGCGCATGGTCGGCTGGCCAGTACGGGCGTTGTGCCAGATGGCGGCGGCGAGCGCGAGGATGCGTTGCAGGACTCGGACGGCTGCGCGGTTGGAGGTGCGGCCTCGGTGCCGTTCGAGGTCGAGCTGGCCTGGCGCCCTCGCATCGTCCACGAGTCACAAGCAAGAACTTCGCTCAGCTGGGCGCGATGGGCTGTTCGAGGAGTACGCCCGGTCCGTCGAATCCGCAGCGCCGGTACAGCGGCGCACTGCGCTCGGACGGCCACACGATCAACGTATCCAGGCCGTGAGCGCGCGCATAGCCGGTCGCCTCGTCGAGCAAGGCCCTGCCCAGGCCGCGATTGCGCTGTTCGGGGACGACGTAGAAGTTCGTCACGTAGCCGAGGGTGTCGGAGCCCGGGTGGGGACTCGGGACCTTCTCCACCAGACACACGAACACGTGACCACAGGGACGGCCACCCACTTCCGCGACCCAGACCCGCCACAGCCCGGCCATCCGGGAACGCAGCCACTGCTCGCACTCGGCGGTGAACTCCTCTTCACCCCAGGGGACTCCATCTCCGCTGTCCTCCACCTTGAACCGCCAGCGCATGGCTGCCAGCGCGGGCGCGTCATCGAACTCGGCCCGACGGATCACAACGTCACTCATGGCCTTACTCTCGCAAACCGATCCGCCGGAGCGAAACGGCCCACGCCCACCCACCGACCCCCTGGAATTGTCCATCTACTCGCGCCGCTCGGAGGTGGTGGACGCCCGTTCGGACACGACGCCGGGTCGCGGCCCCCGGGGGTCTGGGGCGCATCGCTGCACGGCGGTGAGCGGCGTGTGGCGTGCGCAGATCCCCGCAGCCCCGGTGGCCGCCCGCGCCGGGGCCAGAGCTTCGCCTGGGGTACCCCCGGCCCCTCCTGGGGCGCTGGGCGGCCCGGAGGCCGCATGACGCACCCCGCGCTCGCGCGACCGGCGGGCCCGGGAGTGCGAACGTCATCGGAGGCGGGCGGGGCATGATGGAGGGGTGCCTGAAGGAGACACGGTCTGGCTGACCGCCCAGCGGTTGCACGCGGCGCTGGCGGGGCGGGTGCTGGTGCGGGCGGAGCTGCGCGTGCCGCAGTTGGCGACGGTGCAGCTCGTGGGGCGGCAGGTGCTGGAGGTCGTACCGCGGGGCAAGCACCTGCTGACGCGGCTGGAGGGTGACTGGACGCTGCACTCGCATCTGCGGATGGACGGTGCCTGGCACCTCTACGCACCCGGGGAGCGGTGGCGGGGCGGGGCGGAGCACCAGGTGCGGGCGGTGCTGGGGAACGAGGAGAGGACCGCGGTCGGATACCGGCTGCCGGTGCTCGCGTTGCTGCCCACGGCGGAGGAGCAGCAGGTGGTCGGCCATCTCGGGCCCGATCTGCTGGGGCCGGGGTGGGACCCGGCCGCGGCGCTGGCCAGGTTGGCGGCGGAGGCGGACCGACCGCTGGGTGAGGCGCTGCTCGACCAGCGCAATCTCGCCGGGATCGGCAACGTCTACGTGGCCGAGCTGTGTTTTCTGCGCGGGGTGACCCCGTGGACGCCGTTCGGCGAGGTGGCCGCGCCCGAGAAGCTGGTGACGCTGGCCAAGCGGCTGCTGGAGGCCAACAAGGGCCGCCCCGGCCATGTGACCACCGGGGACACGCGGCGCGGCCGTACGCACTGGGTGTACGACCGGGCGCACCGGCCGTGCCTGCGCTGCGGCACCCCGGTCAAGGTCGGCGAGCACGGCCCTGAGGGGCAGCGGCGGGTGGCGTACTGGTGTCCGCGGTGCCAGCGCGGGCCGGGGCCGAGCCAGTAGCAGCCGGGTCCTCAGACGGCCGTGGCGTCACCGGGCGGAGCCGCGCGGCGGCGGACACCCGCGGGCACGGCATGCAGCGGGATCAGGCCCAGGCTCCAACCGCCGGCGGCGAGCGCGCTCTGCCACGGGCCGACCGCCTCAGGCTCCGCGGCCAGCCGCAGCAACGTCCCCCACCACAGCACCCCGCCGATCACACCGATCACACAACGCAGCGGGCGCCCCAGCCTCGGCCGAATTCCCAGTCCCGACCGCGACCGCGACCGGAGCCGAGGCCCGGCAATGGGCGGTACGGGAGGAGCGGAGGGACATATCGGGAGTTCCTGAAGCGCACGCACGGCCGCCTCCTTCTGACCCCGAGTTCGCGGCGGGAGCCGCACCCGGCGGCCCCCGTACAGCCCGTACATCCCGTGCAGGAGCGAGCGAGCGGACGGTCAGACGTTCTCGGCCTGGAACATCCAGTGGAACTTCTCAAGATCGGCGGTGAGACCGATCAGGATGTCCTGGGTGACGGGGTCCGGCTTGTCCGTCAGCTCGATGCGCTCCCGCATCCGGGTGATGAGGGAGTCCAGCGCGGCGACCATGATCTCGACGACCTCGTTGTCCTTGACCCAGCCGTCGGTCACCGTGTCGATGCCGCTGGTCTTGGAGACCGTCCCGGCCCGGCCGTCCGGCGTCACGCCGATCGCCGAGGCGCGTTCCGCGACGGTGTCGGAGTGGGTCCTGGCGCTGTCGACGACCTCGTCGAGCTGGAGGTGCACGGACCGGAAGCGCGGGCCCACCACATTCCAGTGCACCTGCTTGGCCAGCAGTGACAGGTCGATCAGGTCGACCAGCGCGCCCTGAAGCGCGTCTCCCACGGACTTGCGGTCAGGTTCGGACAGCGGGCTCTTCACGACACTCATGCGGTTCTCCCAGCGGATAGACGCGATCAGATCCATTACGGCCGATTACACCCGTTTTCAGACCTTCTCCGACTACCCTGCCTCGCCATTCCGAACACGGCAAAGGCAGATCCGCCGCATCGCGGCGGACAGCGGGCAATCAGGCGGCGACGACGTCCACGGCTTCCGCGGACTTCTTCGGTGCCTTGATGGTGATCCGTTCGTCCGGGGTGGACGTGACGGACGTGACCGATGTGACTGTGCCGAGCAGCGGCCGCATCGGTGCGGCAGTGGCCTCGGACGCCGCGGACTGTGCCAGCTCGGCGAGCGACAGATCGTCGCTGACTTCTCGCATCACCTCGGACATCGGTACGTCCAGGGCGTCGCAGATCGCGGAGAGCAGTTCGGAGGACGCCTCCTTCTGCCCCCTCTCGACCTCCGACAGATAGCCGAGTGAAACCCGGGCGGACGAGGAGACCTCGCGCAGGGTGCGGCCCTGGCGCTGGCGCTGCCGACGCAGCACGTCACCCAGCAGGCGACGGAGCAGAATCATCGGTGGCTCCCTCCTCGGGATCGCGGTACCGCATCCTTCTCGCCCCACCGTACCGCCTCGGGCACCGGCCGTGCGGGGAGCAAAGACGTGTTCACTCAGGGCTGCAAACATCACGTCTCCCCGTGTTCTTCCCTGTCCTGCACCGCAGAACGCACGCCGGGCCGGTTATTCGGAAGCCTTCTGCAGCTGTTCGAGGAGCAGATCGAGCACGGCCGCCACCGACGCCCGGCGGATCGCCGTACGGTCCCCGGCCAGCAGCAGCGCCGCGACCTCGGAGAACCCGCCAGGACCGGCCACCGCCACGAAAACGGTGCCCACCGGCCGGCCGTCCTGCGGGTCGGGACCTGCCACACCTGTGGTGGCGGCGCCCCAGTCCGCGCCGAGGCGACGGCGTACGCCCTCGGCCATTTGGCACGCCACTTGTGCATCTACTGCGCCCCGTTCGGCCAGCAGCGTCCCGTCCACGCCCAGCAGCTCGTGCTTGAGCACGGTGGCGTACGCCGTCACCGAGCCGCGGAAGCTCCGGGACGCGCCGGGCACCGCGGTCAGCTCCGCGGCCAGCAGACCGCCGGTCAGCGATTCAGCGACCGCCAGCGTCCCGCCGCGCCGCTCCATCAGCCGCAGCACCTCAGCGGCGGTGTCGCCACCGCCCGTCATACGCCCTGCTCCGGCCCGCCCGAGCCCGGCGCGTCCGCGCCCCGCCCCTCCGCCTCCGGGCCGCCGGCACCCGACCCGCCAACCTCCGACCCGCCAACCTCCGACCCGTCGGCGTCCGGCCCTCCAGCCGCCCCCGCGCCGGAGGCGACCACCGTCCCAGAGGCAGGCGCCGCCCCGGACGCGACCGCCGCCACCTCCCGCGACAGCGCCCGCTCGGCCGCGAGACCGGCCCGCCGCAGTACGACGGCCTGCCGTACGTAGTCGAACCCGGTCACCACCGTGAGCAGCACCGCGAGGCCCATCAGCCAGGCGCGGGTGCTGGCCAGCGGACCGGTCAGCACCAGGATGTACATGCCCACCGCGACGCCCTGGGTGAGCGTCTTGAGCTTGCCCCCGCGGCTCGCCGGGATCACCCCGTGTCTGATCACCCAGAAGCGCATGAGCGTGATGCCCAGCTCGCGGAAGAGGATCACGGCGGTGACCCACCACGGCAGGTCGCCCAGTGCGGACAGCCCGACCAGGGCCGCTCCCATGATCGCTTTGTCCGCGATCGGGTCGGCGATCTTGCCGAAGTCGGTGACCAGCCCGTAGCGCCGGGCCAGCTCGCCGTCGAAGAGGTCGGTGATCATCGCGATCGCGAACGCGGCCCAGGCGAAGGAGCGCCATTTCGGGTCGTTCCCGTCGTCGTGGACCAGCAGCAGCACGAAGCCGGGGACCAGCACCAGCCGGGTCATCGTCAGCAGGTTGGCGATATTCCACAGGCCGGCCTTCGGCGCCACCGGGTCGGCCGCGTGGTCGACGCCCGCCGCCGGGTGGACGAGCGCGTCGGGCGCCACCGTGGCGCCCGAACCGGCGGCGGCCGCGGAAGCCGACGACGAGGACGGCGAGGGGGACTCGGCCGGCGCGGGGGCTCCGCTCATCTGCCCACCACCGCCGGCCCGGCCATGGCCGCCTCGGCGACCGGAGTGCCCTGGGCGCCGACGGAGTCCGCCCCGCCCAGCGGTTCCGCCACCAGGTCGACGCCCTGCGCCCCGATCACCTTCGCCGTCACGAAAGTCCCCGGCCGCGCCTGCCAGGCCTCGTCGGCCGGCACCAGCACGACCTGGCCGTCCGTCTCCGGCGCCTGGTGGTCGGCGCGGCCGGTCACCTCGCCGGTCTCCTCGTCCACCGCCTCGACCAGCACCCGCACGGTGTCCCCGAGGCGTTCCTCGGCGCGCTGGGCGGTCAGCTCCTCGGCGAGCCGGGAGACCCGGGCCAGCCGCGCGGCGATGACGTCGTCGTCCAGCTTGCCGTCGTAGCCGGCCGCCTCGGTGCCGTCCTCGTCGGAGTAGCCGAACACCCCGATCGCGTCCAGCCGGGCGGCGCTCAGGAAGCGCTCCAGCTCGGCCAGGTCGCCCTCGGTCTCGCCGGGGAAGCCCACGATGAAGTTGGACCGCACGCCGGCCTGCGGCGCCTTGGCCCGGATCGCGCCGAGCAGGTCCAGGAAGCGGTCCGTGTCGCCGAAGCGCCGCATCGCCCGCAGCACGGCGGGGGCCGAGTGCTGGAAAGACAGGTCGAAGTACGGCACCACGCCGGGCGTGGAGGTCAGCGCGTCGATGAGCCCCGGGCGCATCTCGGCGGGCTGCAGGTAGCTGACCCGGACCCGCTCGATGCCGTCGACCGCCGCCAGTTCCGGCAGCAGCGTCTCCAGCAGGCGGATGTCGCCGAGGTCCTTGCCGTAGGAGGTGTTGTTCTCGCTGACCAGCATGACCTCCGTGACGCCCTGGGTGGCCAGCCAGCGGGTCTCGCCGAGGACGTCGGAGGGGCGGCGGGAGATGAAGGAGCCGCGGAAGGAGGGGATCGCGCAGAAGGTGCAGCGGCGGTCGCAGCCGGAGGCGAGCTTCACGGAGGCGACAGGCCCGGAGTCCAGCCGGCGCCGCAGCGGGGCGCGCGGCCCCGACGCGGGTGCGACACCCGCCGGCAGGTCGGCGAGGTCCACGGCTCTTCCCCCGGCCGCCGCGGACGTCCCGCCCGGACCGGGATCGACCGACCCGGGATCGACCGTCGCAGGTTCGCCCGCAGCGGACCCGCCGGCGTTGGGGCGTCCCTCCTGGGAGTGGCCGGGCAGCGCCACCGTTGACGCCTGGCGGTCCGCCGGGCTGATCGGCAGCAGCTTGCGCCGGTCGCGCGGGGTGTGCGGGGCGTGGACGCCGCCGGCCAGGATCGTCCGGAGCCGCTCGGAGATGTCGGTGTAGTCGTCGAAGCCGAGCACGCCGTCGGCCTCCGGGAGCGCGTCGGCCAGTTCCTTGCCGTACCGCTCCGCCATGCAGCCGACGGCGACGACGGCCTGGGTGCGGCCGCGGTCCTTGAGGTCGTTGGCCTCGAGGAGGGCGTCCACGGAGTCCTTCTTGGCCGCCTCGACGAAGCCGCAGGTGTTGACGACCGCCACATCGGCGTCCGCGGCGTCCTCGACGAGCTGCCAGCCGTCCGCCGCCAGCCGGCCGGCAAGCTCTTCCGAGTCCACTTCGTTACGGGCGCATCCGAGCGTGACAAGGGCGACGGTACGGGTTTCGGGCATGCACTCAGACTACCCGCTGCCCTGTCGCGCCCCTCGCGCCTCGGCCGCCTACCGCCCGAACCCCTCGGTCACACCCGGTGCCGCTAGCCCTGCGTCGGGTCGCCGGGCGTATACGTCAGGCGGACGACCTGGCCGTCGCTGCCGGCCGCGCCGAGGTCCTTGCCGTTGACGAAGAGCTGCACCGCGCCCGCGTTGCCGACGACGAGCTTGAGCTTCTTGTCGTCGGTGAAGGTCTGCGAGTCGCCCTTCCTGAGCGAGCCCTGGAAGAGCCGCTTGCCGTTGTGGTCGGTGGCCTGGACCCAGCTGACGCCGCCCTCGGCGCTGAGCTTGACGGTGACCTTGCCGGGCGGGGCGGCCGCGATGGCGCTGCCCGTCGGATCGGCGCTCGGCGCCTGCGTACCCGGGGTGCTGGTGGGCGTCGTGCTGCTGCTCGGGGTCGGCGGCGCGGGGTCGGCCTTCGCACCGTTCCCGTCGTCTCCCCCGGTGAAAGCGGTGTAGCCGACGAAACCGATGACCGCGACGATCGCCGCGACCATGGCCGCGGTCCAGTTGGGCCGGCGCGGCTCGGACCGGATCCGCTCCGACGAGTAGAGCGGCGCGACGGGCGCGGGGGCGATCTCCGTACCGTGCTCGGCCGCATATTGTGCGATCAGGGGCTCGGGGTCGAGTCCCACCGTCCGGGCCAGGTTGCGGATGTGGCCGCGGGCGTAGACGTCGCCGCCGCAGCGGGAGAAGTCGTCCTGCTCGATCGACTGCACGATGGGGACGCGCACCCGGGTAGCGGTGCTGACCTGGTCGACGGTGAGCCCGGCGGCGATGCGGGCCTGAGAGAGGGCATGACCGACCGAAGGCCGATCTTCGGTGGGCGTGTTGCCGAGGGACACGAGGGCGCCTTTCGAGCGTGCAGCCGCCTGCTGGGGGTTCAGTCTAGGGGGGGTCGGAAACAGGGGGGCAAGCGGACGGCCGGATTGTGTCCGCCATCAGGATGTCGTCCTCCCTGCCGAGGTTGACGTATGAACAGATCAAACGGTTGCCCGAAAAATCCGACCGCTTTCCGACCGGCACCGCGTGTCGGGCTCAGGCCCCGCCGCGGATCTCGGACAGCACGCCGTCCAGCTCGTCCGCCTTCACCATCACGTCGCGCGCCTTCGAACCCTCGCTGGGGCCGACGATGCCGCGCGACTCCATCAGGTCCATCAGCCTGCCCGCCTTGGCGAATCCCACACGCAGCTTGCGCTGGAGCATCGATGTCGAGCCGAACTGGGTGGAGACCACCAGCTCCGCGGCCTGGCACAAAAGGTCCAGGTCGTCACCGATCTCCTCGTCGATCTCCTTCTTCGGGCCGCTGCCGACGGTGACGTCGGTGCGGTACGCCGGGGTGAGCTGGGCCTTGCAGTGGTCGACGACCTTGGCGACCTCGTCCTCGGTGACGAAGGCGCCCTGCATCCGGATCGGCTTGTTCGCGCCCATCGGCAGAAACAGGCCGTCGCCTTTTCCGATCAGCTTCTCGGCGCCCGGCTGGTCGAGGATGACCCGGCTGTCGGCGAGCGAGGAGGTCGCGAAGGCCAGCCGGGACGGCACATTGGCCTTGATCAGCCCGGTGACCACGTCGACGCTCGGCCGCTGGGTGGCCAGCACCAGGTGGATGCCGGCGGCCCTGGCCAGCTGGGTGATCCGGACGATCGAGTCCTCGACGTCGCGCGGCGCGACCATCATCAGGTCGGCCAGCTCGTCGACGATGACCAGCAGATACGGGTACGGCGTCAGCTCGCGCTCGCTGCCCTCCGGGGTCCTGGCCTTGCCCGAGCGCACGGCGGCGTTGAAGTCGTCGATGTGCCGGAAGCCGTACGCGGCCAGGTCGTCGTAGCGCAGGTCCATCTCGCGCACCACCCACTGGAGGGCTTCCGCCGCGCGCTTGGGGTTGGTGATGATCGGGGTGATCAGGTGCGGGATGCCCTCGTACGCGGTCAGCTCGACGCGCTTGGGGTCGACCAGCACCATGCGGACCTCGTCCGGGGTGGCGCGGGCCATCACCGAGGTGATCAGGCAGTTGATGCAGGACGACTTGCCGGAGCCGGTGGCGCCCGCGACCAGGACGTGCGGCATCTTGGCGAGGTTGGCCATCACGTAGCCGCCCTCGACGTCCTTGCCGAGCGCCACCGTCATCGGGTGGTCCTCGCCCGCGGCCTCCGCCGAGCGCAGCACATCGCCGAGGTTGACCATCTCGCGGTCGCTGTTGGGGATCTCGATGCCGACCGCGGACTTGCCGGGGATCGGGCTGATGATCCTGATGTCGGGGCTGGCGACCGAGTAGGCGATGTTCTTGGCCAGCGCGGTGATCCGCTCGACCTTGACCGCGGCGCCCAGCTCCACCTCGTAGCGGGTGACGGTCGGGCCGCGGGTGAAGCCGGTGACGACCGCGTCGACCTTGAATTCCTTGAAGACCTGGGACAGCGAGGCGACCACCGCGTCGTTGGCGGCGCTGCGGGTACGCCCGGGGCCGCCGCGCTCCAGCAGGTCGAGCGAGGGCAGCGCGTAGGTGATGTCGCCGGACAGCTGCAACTGCTCGGCGCGCGGCGGCAGCGGGTCGCCCGGGTCCGCGGTGTGCTTGGTGAGGTCGGGGACGCCCGAGCCGGTGTCCTCCTCGGCGCGGGCGGCGGGCACCGGCTTCCTGATGCCGCTGCTGAGGTCGGCGACCAGCGGCGACGGCTGCAGCCCGTGCAGGACGGCGCCGTCCAGCGCCGCGGCGGCTGCCGCGGCCACGTCCACCGCGTCGGACCCGGCGGCCTGCGCGGTGCCGGGCAGGCCCTCGGGCCTGCGGCGGGGCCGGCGCCGCGGCTTGGGCTCGTCGTCGGCCTGGACCCCTTCCGCGCCGAGGTCGCTGTCCATGTCGTACGGCTCGTCCTGCGCCTTGCCGGGCCTGCGCGGCAGCCGGCGTACCGGCGACTCGTCCTCGGCCTCCCGCGTACCGGCCGGCTCGCCGGCGTCGAAGAAGTCCTCCAGCGGTACGGCGTCGAGCTCCGGCGGCGCGGCGTACAGGCCGAGCCTGGTGCCGGCGGCCCGCAGCCGCTGCGGTACGGCGTTGACCGGGGTGGCGGTGACGACGAGCAGCCCGAAGAGCGTGAAGAGCAGCAGCAGCGGAGCGGCGAGGACCGCGCCGACGGTGTAGACCAGCGGGGAGGCGGCGGCCCAGCCGATCAGGCCGCCGGCGTCCCGCAGCGCGGTGGCGCCCTCGCTGCGGGTCGGCGAGCCGCAGGCCACGTGGATCAGGCCGAGGGTGCCGATGACGAGTGCGGACAGGCCGATCACGATCCGGCCGTTGGCCTCGGGCTGCTCCGGGTGCCGCATGATACGGACGGAGACCGCGCCGAGCAGCAGCGGCACCAGCAGGTCGAGCCGGCCGAAGGCGCCGGTGACCACTATCTCGACCAGGTCGCCGACCGGGCCGTGCAGATTGGACCAGGTGCCGGCCGCGACCACCAGGGTCAGGCCGATCAGCAGCAGGCCGAGGCCGTCCTTGCGGTGGGCGGGGTCCAGGCCGCGGGCGCCGCGCCCTATACCGCGGAAGAGCGCGCCGACGGTGTGCGCCAGGCCGAGCCACACCGCCCGGAACATGCGGTAGACGCCGCTGGTCGGCGAAGGGACCGGTACGGGCGCGGCTCTGGGCGCCGCTGCCGCCTTCTTGGCGGGCGGTCTGGCGGCGGCGCCCTTGGCCGCGGGCTTCCTCGCGGCGGACTTCTTGGCCGCCGGCTTCGCCGGGGCTTTCTTGGCGGTGCCGGACGTACGTGGGGCCATGGTGCCGAGATTACCGCCCTTGTGATCGGGGAACACGCGTGCTTGCGGATACGCCCGTTCGTGTCGGGCTGCCGCCGTCATGCCATTGACGTGGCGTCAATCTGCGTTGCCGGGCGCGCCATGGGCGGCCCGTACGCGCCCCGCGGCGGGATCAGTCCCCGGTGGCCTGCCGCACGATACCCCCGCTGCTGCCCGGCTCCAGCGCGTCCAGCGCCCGGCGCAGGCCGGTCAGCTTCCGCTCCAGGTGGGCCGCGGTCGCCACGGCCGCCGCGTCCGCGGACTCGCCGAGCTGTTTGCTCAGCGCCTCGGCCTGCTCCTCGACGGCCGCGAGCCGGGCGGACAGTTCCGCCAGCAGACCCGCGGGCTCCTTCGAGCCGTTGGCCTCCGCCCCGGAGGGCAGACCCTGTTCCAGTTGCAGCCGCAGCAGTCCGGCCTGTTCGCGCAGCTGGCAGTTCTTCATGTACAGGTCGACGAAGACCGAGACCTTCGCCCGCAGCACCCACGGGTCGAACGGCTTGGAGATGTAGTCGACCGCGCCCGCCGCGTAGCCCCGGAAGGTGTGGTGCGGGCCGTGGTTGATCGCGGTGAGGAAGATGATCGGGATGTCCCGGGTCCGCTCCCGCCGCTTGATGTGTGCCGCGGTCTCGAACCCGTCCATGCCCGGCATCTGGACATCGAGCAGGATCACCGCGAAATCATCGGTGAGCAGCGCTTTGAGCGCCTCCTCCCCGGACGATGCCCTGACCAGAGTCTGATCGAGCGCCGAGAGAATGGCCTCCAGCGCCAGCAGATTCTCCGGCCGGTCATCGACCAGGAGGATCTTGGCCTTCTGCACCATGGCCCGCCCTCCTCGCCCCGGCATCACGCCGGTCGCCGCCCCCGGGGACGACTCTGTCGCGCCGCCCGTCCTTGTGCCGGTCATGGTAGCCGCACCCAGCCGTTCGCCACACCCTGTCACCGCCACGTCACTCACCACACACCGAAAACGCAGGCGGAGACGAGTAGGTTCCCTCATCCTCTCGTTCTCACACCCCGTCAGAACGCCCAGTTGGCGAAAGTTCGACGTTTCTTCCTCAGCGGGCGTGCATCCACTCCTCCATCAGCGTCAGCAGGTGGTCGGTGTCGACCGGTTTGGCGACATAGTCCGACGCGCCGGACTCGATGCTCTTCTCCCGGTCGCCCTTCATCGCCTTCGCGGTCAGCGCGATGATCGGCAGCCCGGCGAACTGCGGCATCTTGCGGATCGCCGTCGTCGTCGCGTAGCCGTCCATCTCCGGCATCATGATGTCCATCAGCACGATCGCGATGTCGTCGTACTGTTCGAGCACCTCGATGCCCTCCCGGCCGTTCTCGGCGTACAGCACGGTCAGGCCGTGCTGCTCCAGGACGCTGGTGAGCGCGAAGACGTTGCGGATGTCGTCGTCGACGATCAGCACCTTCTCGCCGCTGAAACCGCCCGTGAAGCCCGAGTGGGCGACCGGCTGGCTCTCCTCGGGCCACGGCTCGTGCGCCGCCGTCCCGTTCTGCCCCTGCCCGGCGGGCAGCGGGGCCGGCTGGGCGGAGCGGCGGCGCAGCCGGGACAGGCTGCTGCCGGGGCTGCGGGTACGGGCGGCAGCCGCGGACTCCTGGTCGCCGCCGGCCGTCAGCTGCGGCGCCGCGTGCGGGGTCTCGCCGAGGCTCAGCGGCAGGTACAGGGTGAAGGTCGAGCCGCGGCCGGGCTGGCTGTCGGCGTGGATCTCGCCGCCGAGCAGCCGGGCGATCTCGCGGCTGATAGACAGGCCCAGGCCCGTACCGCCGTACTTGCGGCTGGTGGTGCCGTCGGCCTGCTTGAACGCCTCGAAGATCACCCGCATCTTGCCCGCCGCGATACCGATGCCCGTGTCGGTCACCGAGAACGCGATCAGCGGCTGGTCGGGCGCGCGCAGGGTGCCGGCCTCCAGCAGCTGCTCGCGGATGGACTGCGGCACCTCGCTGCCGGCCGGCCTGATCACCAGCTCCACCGAGCCGCTGTCGGTGAACTTCACCGCGTTGGACAGCAGATTGCGCAGCACCTGGAGCAGCCGCTGCTCGTCGGTGTGCAGGGTGACCGGCAGCTCCGGCGAGACCCGCACCGAGAAGTCCAGGCCCTTCTCCGCGGTCAGCGGGCGGAAGGTGGCCTCCACGTAGTCGACCAGCTGCACCAGCGCGATACGGGTCGGCGAGACGTCCATCTTGCCGGCCTCGACCTTGGACAGGTCCAGGATGTCGTTGATCAGCTGGAGCAGGTCGGAACCGGCGCCGTGGATGGTCTCGGCGAACTCGACCTGCTTGGGCGACAGATTGCCGTCGGCGTTGTCGGCCAGCAGCTTCGCCAGGATCAGCAGCGAGTTGAGCGGGGTGCGCAGTTCGTGCGACATGTTGGCGAGGAATTCCGACTTGTAGCGCATCGAGACGGCGAGCTGTTCGGCGCGCTCCTCCAGGACCTGCCTGGCCTCCTCGATCTCGGTGTTCTTGACCTCGATGTCGCGGTTCTGCCGGGCCAGCAGCTCGGCCTTCTCCTCCAGTTCCGCGTTCGAGAGCTGGAGGGCGCGCTGCCGGTTCTCCAGCTCGGCAGACCGTTCCTGCAGCTGCTCGGTCAGCTCCTGGGACTGCTTGAGCAGGCCCTCGGTCTTGGTGTTGACGCTGATGGTGTTGACGCTGATCGCGATGATGTCGGTGATCTGGTCGAGGAAGTCCTTCTGGATCTGGGTGAACGGCTGGAACGCGGCCAGTTCGATGACACCCAGCACCCGGCCCTCGAAGAGCACCGGCAGCACGATCACATGGGACGGCGGGGAGTCGCCCAGACCCGAGGTGATCTTGAGGTAGCCCGGCGGGACGTGCTCGATGAGGATCGACCGCTTCTCCACCGCGGCCTGCCCGATCAGCCCCTCGCCCGGCAGGAAGACCGTCGACATGCTGCGCCGCGCGAAGCCGTAGCTGCCGCGCAGCCGCAGCTCGTACTCCTCGCCGGTCTCCGTGGTGTCGCCGGACAGGAAGAAGGCGCCGTGCTGCGCCGAGACCACCGGGGTCAGCTCGCTCATGATGAGCGCGGCCACGTCGCCGAGGTCCCTGCGGCCCTGCATGAGGCCGGAGATACGGGCCAGGTTGCCCTTGAGCCAGTCCTGCTCCTTGTTGGCGAGCGTGGTCTCGCGGAGCCGGACGATCATGGTGTTGATGTAGTCCTGCAGCTCCAGGATCTCGCCGGCCGCGTCCACGTCGATCCGCAGGTTGAGGTCGCCGCGGGTCACCGCGGTGGCGACCTGGGCGATGTTGCGGACCTGGCTGGTCAGGTTGTTGGCCATCAGGTTGACCGACTCGGTCAGGTCCTTCCAGATGCCGGAGACGTCCGGCACCCGGGCCTGACCGCCGAGCCGGCCCTCCGTACCCACCTCGCGCGCCACCCTGGTGACCTCGTCACCGAACGCGGACAGCTGCCCGACCATGGTGTTGATGGTGGTCTTGAGCTCCAGGATCTCGCCGCGGGCGTCCACGTCGATCTTCTTGGACAGGTCGCCGCGGGCGACCGCGGTCGTCACCTGGGCGATCTGCCGTACCTGGCCGGTCAGGTTGGACGCCATGCCGTTGACGGACTCGGTGAGGTCCTTCCAGGTGCCGCTGACCCCCGGCACCCGGGCTTGACCGCCGAGGATTCCCTCGGTGCCCACCTCCCGGGCCACCCGGGTCACCTCGTCACCGAAGGCCGACAGGGTGTCGACCATCGTGTTGATGGTCTCGGCGAGCTGCGCGACCTCGCCGCGTGCCTCGACCGTGATCTTCTTGGTCAGGTCGCCGTTGGCGACGGCGGTGGCCACCTTGGAGATCGAACGCACCTGGCTCGTCAGGTTGTTCGCCATCAGGTTGACGTTGTCGGTGAGGTCCTTCCAGATGCCCGACGCGTCCCTGACCCGCGCCTGGCCGCCGAGCTGGCCCTCGGTGCCGACCTCGCGGGCCACCCGGGTCACCTCGTCACCGAAGGCCGACAGGGTGTCCACCATCGTGTTCACCGTGGTGACCAGCGCCAGGATCTCGCCCTTGGCGTCGACCGTGATCTTCCGCGACAGGTCGCCCTGGGCGACCGCACTGGTGACATCGGCGATGTTGCGGACCTGGCTGGTCAGGTTGTTCGCCATGAAGTTGACGGACTGGGTCAGGTCCTTCCAGGTGCCGCTGACCCCCTTGACCTCGGCCTGCCCGCCCAGGATGCCCTCGGTGCCCACCTCGCGCGCGACCCTGGTCACCTGCTCGGCGAACGACGACAGCTGGTCCACCATCGTGTTCAGGGTGTTCTTGAGCTCCAGGATCTCGCCGCGCGCGTCCACGTCGATCTTCTGCGACAGATCGCCGCGCGCGACCGCCGTGGCGACCTGCGCGATGTTGCGGACCTGGCCGGTCAGGTTGCCGGCCATGAAGTTCACCGAGTCGGTCAGGTCCCGCCACACCCCGGCGACGCCCGGCACCTGCGCCTGCCCGCCGAGCCGCCCGTCGGTGCCCACCTCGCGGGCCACCCGGGTCACCTGCTCGGCGAAGGACGACAGCTGGTCCACCATCGTGTTGATGGTGTTCTTGAGCTCCAGGATCTCGCCGCGCGCGTCCACGTCGATCTTCTGCGAC